>JAFZMA010000028.1 GCA_017551215.1 Bacteroidales bacterium
CTCACATTCGAGGAGATAGGCAGCGTGTTCGCAGGCCTGCACATAGACTTTGAAACCATACCGTCTTTCACGCCGGAAGTTTCCAGCTACAAGGCGGCTCACGGATTCGCAAAGAGCGGAGGCGTAATCGGAGCGGTTAAGTACATCCTAAGAGACGAGCAGTTAAAGGCCGCTCCAATCGCCAATCTGGACAAGAAGAACATCGCCCTGCTCAGAGGCATTGCAAAGACAGCCAAGGCTCCGGCCCCGTTCCTGGAGGTGATGGCTTGCGAGGGCGGATGCTGCACTGGCCCGCTTATTTACAACGACCCTGCCGCCGCACTGAAGAACCTCAACGCGGCTTTGGCAAAAATGGAATAGCATAATATTTATATTCATCGATGAGTAAAGAAGAGAAGAAAAACGTAGGTTACGGAAGTGAGGACATCCAGCATTGGGATTGGCACGAGCACTTGAGGAAAAGGCCCGGAATGTATCTGGGAAAGCTGGGAGACGGCAGCGAGAAGGACGATGGTATCTATGTGCTTTTCAAGGAGATAGTGGATAACGCCATTGACGAATTCAACATGGGATACGGCAAGGTGGTGGACATTACCCTGGACGAGGAGACAAAGGAAGTTTCCGTCAGGGACTATGGCCGCGGAATTCCTCTGGACAGCCTTGTGGTTTCTGTGGGACAGATAAACACTAGCGGAAAATACGGCTCGGATGCTTACGGCAAGTCTGTGGGACTTAACGGCGTGGGAGCCAAGGCGGTAAACGCCACCTCCACAAAATTCTACGCCCAGAGCTGGAGAGACGGAAAGAGCAAGTGGGCTTACTTTGAGGAAGGAGAGCTTAAGAAGCAGGGAGAAATCAAGAACACGGACGAGAAAGACGGAACCCTGATCAGATACACTGCAGACCCTACCCTGTACGAGAACTACTCCTACAAGATGGAGTATCTGGACAGCATGCTCAAGAACTACGCGTACCTTAACACCGGTCTTACAATCCATTTCAACAAGACCACCTACTGCAGCAAGAACGGACTTCTGGACCTTATCAACGATAATATGAGCGAGACTCCGCTCTACGCCCCTATCCATCTGAAAGGAAACGATATAGAAGTTGTAATAACCCATGGAGAAGAGTCTGGAGAAGACATATATTCATTTGTAAACGGACAGAACACATACCACGGAGGAACTCATCTGAGCGCCTTCCGTGAGGCCGTGGGAAAGACCGTAAAGGACTTCTTCAAGAAAGACTACGACCCTAAAGACGTGCGTGAAGGCATAGTTGCCGCCATTGCCATAAGGGTGGGCGAACCGGGCTTTGCTAACCAGACCAAGACCTTCCTCAACTCCCGTCTGACAGACACCGAGGAACGGGGCGGTATCCCAATCAGGACCTTCATAATGAACTTCCTGGCCTCAGAACTGGATAACTATCTGCACAAGAATCCGCTCATTGCAGACGCCATGCAGAAGAAGATCAACGCCAGCGAGAAGGAAAGGAAGGAGATTGAGGTAGTGCTCAAGAGCAAACGCCGCAAGAAGGGAATGATTTCCAATGAGAAGCTCCGCGATTGCAAAATCCACTACACGGACAAGAACAACCCTCTTGCAGAGAAGACCACCATCTTCATCACAGAGGGTAATTCCGCAAGCGGCACCGTATCCAAGGCCAGAGACGCTGACACTCAGGCTGTTTTCTCCTTGAGAGGAAAGCCTATGAACACGTACGGCAACTCCAAGAAAGTCATCTACGATAACAACAATAAGGAACTGAACCTGCTGCAGGCTGCACTGGACATTGAGGAAGACATAGATAACCTGCGCTACAACAAGGTGGTGATAGCCACAGATGCGGATGTGGACGGCATGCACATCAGGATGCTCATGCTCACGTTCTTCATCCAGTTCTTCCCGGAACTCATCCGCAGAGGACATCTGTTCATACTACAGACACCTTTGTTCAGAGTCCGCAAAAAGAAGAAAGACAACTCGTTCGATGTCCACTACTGCTACAGCGAGGGAGAAAAGCTCAAGTGGATAGATGAGCTGGGAAAGGGCGCGGAAGTAACCCGCTTCAAAGGTCTTGGAGAAATCTCCGACAACGAGTTCAAGTTCTTCATCGGCGATGATATGCGTCTGGATACAATCCGCCTGGACAAAGACGACCCAACCCATGAAATGCTTGAGTTCTACATGGGCAACAATACACCTTTCCGTCAGGACTTTATAATGAAAAACCTTAGGGAAGAAGTCATTATGGAAGACAGGGCTGCCGACGATATTTAACATGAGCTTCAGACAGAAATTCAGCAAACGGCTTCTTAAGTGGATGGGATGGACTCCGGATGGGAGCATAGCTCCGGAAGACAAGTGCATTGTCCTAGGCGTTCCGCACACTTCCGTTGTGGATTTTGTAGTTGCCTGGGCCTGTTATACATCACTTGGCGGCACTCCCAACATCATGATAAAGAAGGAATTCTTTTTCTGGCCGCTGGGATGGCTGCTCAGAAAGATGGGCGCAGTTCCCGTGGACCGGAAAAAAGGCGGCAATGTGGCTCTTCACAGCATACAGGCAATGAAGAACGCGGAGAAGATGCATCTTGCAATAGCCCCCGAGGGTACCCGCAAGAAAACAGACAAATGGAAAATGGGCTTCCTGACTATCGCCCGCGCATGTAACGTGCCTGTTTATCTTGGATATTTCAATTACAGGACAAAACATGTGGGAACTGGAATAAGATTTGCGGTCTCCGACAATCCGAAAGAAGATTTGAAAAAAATTCAGGCCCATTATGCCGCCATGAACCTGGAAGGCAGGCATAAAGGCCATTTCAGCTGCGGAGACGTAACTCCAAAGCTCATAGAAAACAACTGACAGTTATGAAAAAAAGCATATCGGTATTGATCTGTCTGCTTATGGCCACCGGAGCCATGGCCCAGACATACACACTCCAGGAATATGAGGCGTACGCTCTCCAGAATTCCAAAAGCCTGAAAGTTGCCCAGGAAAGGATAAATGCGGCGGAGAATCTCAAAAAAGCCGCTTTTACCCAGTTCCTTCCGAGTTTTCAGGCAGTAGGCTCCTACACCTGGAACCAGAAGAACATCTCCCTTCTCAGCGAAGATGCACTTCTGCCCGTGGGTACAAAAATGGAAGACGGAAGCTTCGGCTTTACCGCAGACCAGATATCCAACAAATGGACAATCATAGAAGGCCAGCCGGTTCCTCTGGATGCAGACGGAAATCCTTTCAATCCTAAGACTAATCCTGAAAAAATCCAGTGGAAGCAATATGCCTATCTGCCTAAGAGCGAGCTTACTTACGATGTCCACAACATCTTTGCGGCCGGAATAGGATTCACCCAGCCAATCTACTTGGGAGGCAAAGTCAGAGAGCTTTACAACATTGCCAAGACTACGGAAGAGATGGCCAGGCTTCAGACAGACAACCGCCAGGAAGAACTCATAATCTCTGTAGACCAGGCCTATTGGACAACCGTATCGCTGATTAACAAGAAAAAACTTGCTGAAAAATATGTTGAGCTGCTGACAAAGCTGGAGAAGAACGTTCAGGCAGCCATAGAAGAGGGAGTTGCCACAAAGGGAGACCTTCTGAACGTAAAGGTAAAACTCAACGAGGCCAATCTGGCACTTACCAGGGCAACAGATGGAGTGGCCCTTTCCAAGATGGCACTGTTCCAAGTCTGCGGTATGGATCTGGAGGGAGATTTCGGTCTTGCAGACGAAGATATTTCCCAAGGCAAGGCACAAGAACTGGATCCTGCATACAACAGGGCTCAGGCCATAGACAACCGATTCGAAATCAAAGAACTGGAGAATCTGAGCAAGATTAGCCACAGTCAGGTAAACATAGCACGCAGCCGCTTCCTGCCAAACATTGCAGCCTCTGTCAACTATCTGACAACCAACCCGAATACCTTCAACGGATTCGAGAACAAGTTCAAGGGAATGTTCACTGCCGGAGTGGCTATCACCATTCCTATCTTCCATTTCGGCGACAGGATTTACACCCTCAAGGCCGCCCAGAGCGAAGAAAGAATAGTAAGCCACCGCATAGACGAGGCCAAGGAACTCATAAACCTGCAGGTAACCCAGGCCAACTTCAAGGTAAGGGAAGCCAACAAGAAACTGGAGGCCGCCCAGAGCAATATAAGTGCCGCGGACGAGAACCTGCGCCTTGCCGAGCTTTCATATAAGGAAGGGCTTATTTCCGTCACCGATCTCCTTGCGGCTCAAACCGCCTGGATAAGCGCCAACTCAGACAAGATAGACGCTGGAATAGACGCCCGCCTGTGCGAGCTTTACCTGCGCAAAGCAGTGGGTTTGAGCAACATTAAAAAGACAGAATAAAAGTAAATAAATATGAAGAAGTTAGAGCAAAGCACCATAAGTCTGCTGGTAGGATTGGCAGCACTGCTTCTTGTAATCATCGTACTGGTAGTTATCGGATGGCTTACCTCCTCTACCCAGAAACTCACTATCCAAGGCACCGTAGAGGCCCGTGAATACAGGGTTTCCGGAAAGGTTGCCGGAAGAGTGGAGGAACTCATATTCCAGGAGGGAGACACGGTTAGCAAGGGCCAGATTGTAGTACGTCTGGATAGCCCTGAACTACAGGCCAAAATAATCCAGGCTAACGCCCAGAGCAGAGCGGCCAGAGCCCAGAGGGCCAAGGCCAGCGGAAGCGCCAGAAGCGAACTTGTGGAAGGCGCCTTTGAACAGTGGCAGAAGGCCAAGGTTGGCGTAGACATTGCCCGTAAATCCTACGAAAGGGTAGAGAACCTCTACCGTCAGGACGTGGTTTCCGCACAGAAAAGAGACGAGGCAAAGGCTCAGTACGATGCCGCCGTAGCAACAGAGAAAGCCGCTTTCAGCCAGTACAATCTGGCTATGAACGGAGCTCAGGCAGAGGACCGTATGGCAGCCCAGGCAGCCGTGGACGCTGCAAACGCAAGCGTCACCCAGGTTAATTCCTACATAGACGAAATAAACCTTGTTTCCCCTATCACCGGAGTGATTACGGAAGTGTTCCCTAAGGTTGGGGAACTTGTGGGCCAGGGAGCTCCAATCATGACAGTTACGGATATCAACGATGTATGGTTCTCCTTCAATGTCAGGGAAGACATGCTCAAGGGTATCACAATGGGAAGCAAAATAAAGGTCAGAATCCCTGCCCTTGGAGACGAAACATACGAGTCAGAAGTCTTCTTCATCAACGTAATGGCCTCGTTTGCAACCTGGAAGCCGACCAAAGCCTCCGGAGAATTCGATGCCAAGACCTTTGAGGTCAGGGCAAGACCTGTTGCAAAGATTCCTCACCTGAGGGCTGGCATGAGCGCTATCGTAAAGTAACCTGTCTCGGAGGAAAAACTCTATGAAGAAGAGTTCCAATATGTTAAACTGCATCCTCAATGTCTTTATAAGGGAGAGGAGCATTATGTCCAGCAGGCCTATCTACCTGTATGGGACCATATTGGTACTTTCCTTCTGCGCCATTTTCTTTGTTTCTCTGATGTATCAGGGTCTGCCACAGAGAGTTCCGGTTGGCGTGGTAGACTTGGATGATTCTTATCTTTCCCGTACTGCCATTAAGCAGATGGAGGCCATGCAGGGCATTGAGATTGCCAACCGCTATAGCAGTTATCAAGAGGCCCGTCTGGATATGCAGAAGGGTAAAATCTATGGTTTCATCGAGTTTCCGGAAGACCTCTACGTAAATGTGGTTAATGGCTTGAGGCCTACCGTTCCTGTCTATTATACAGAGGCTTACATGGTTCCAGGCACACTCGCCTACAAGAATTTCCTGCAGATTGCCAACGTGCTGAATGCTGGAGTCAGAAGAACCACAATGAGAGCCAAGGGTGTTCCGGAGGCAGACATCATGCCTCAGCTTCAGCCAATTACAATAGACACCCACAGCATCTGCAACCCGTGGAGCAGCTATGCCATATACCTTATTTCCATAATGTGGCCCGGAATCCTTTCTCTGTGCATCATAGTGATGACCGTGTTTACCATAGGATTTGAACTCAAGCAGAAAACCACGCCGGATCTTCTGGAAAAAGCAGGGGGAAGCATAGTCAACGCCCTGATAGGCAAGCTGCTGCCATACTTCCTGATATATCTCCTGATGGGCATTTCGTTTGTTGTACTGGCCTACAAGATTTTCGGATTCCCACTTCTGGGGCCGGCCTGGGTCATGATAATCAACATCGTCATGCTGGTTCTGGCATCACATTCTGTGGGACTGTTCTTCATAGGACTTTTCCCTGTATTGAGAGACGCCCTCAGTGCTGCTTCCCTTTATTCCATACTGGCTATGTCCATGTGCGGAATGACCTATCCCGTGGAAATGATGATAGCGCCTATGCAGGGATTCGCCCAGCTGTTCCCTCTCAGACAATACTATCTGATATATGTCAAATGGGCAATGCTGGATTCCGGCATTGGAGACTGCTGGATTAACTTGCTGGGAATGTGCATCTTCCTCTTCCTCCCATTCCTCATTCTGGGAAGGCTTAAGGACGCTATGGTCAATCTTAACTACCCTACCAAATGATGAAAGGATCAGTATTCACATATATCAAGGATGCGTTCCATCAGCTGACCATCATCACCCGGAAGGAGATGAAAACTATCTTCACAGATAGTGGCGTGCTGCTTATCCTGATCATTGCGGGTTTGGGTTATCCTCTGCTTTACAGTACAGTGTATCTGAACGAAAGCGTAGATGAAATCCCTGTAGGAATTATAGACGAATGCGGCACTTCATACAGCAGAAGCTTTGCCTCAAAGATAGATGCCACAAGAGAAGTTTCACTTGAATCCTGCGTGAATATGGACGATGCCATCGGCAGGATGAAGAAAAGAGAAATCCACGGCATCATAGTTATCCCTAATAATTTCAGCAAAGACATCCAGACCGGAAAGCAGACAACCGTATCTCTATATGTAAACATGGCTACCTTCTTCATTTACAAGAACATAGCCATGGCCTGCAATTATGTCATGCTGGCGGAGAACAAGAGCATTTCACTTGAAAGGCTATCTGCAGACGGCCTTACCGAGCAAGAAGCCCTGGCAAGCGCAGAGCCTCTCCGCAACAAGATGAATATCCTCTTCAACGAGGGCAACGGTTTTGCCAGTTTCTTTGTTCCTGGAGTGCTGGTTCTTATAATCCACCAGCTTCTGTTCCTTGGCATCGGCATGGTATCGGGGACAAGAAGGGAGGAAAATTCTTATTTAAAGCTCAGCGATGAGGATAACCCTAACCACAAAAAAGTCTATAGATTCATATTTGGTCAGGCTGCTGCATATTTCCTTATCTACGCCATCGTTGCCCCATACATTCTGATTATTGTTCCAAGGTTGTTCGGACTTCCGCACTATGCATCTACCTTGGATATCTATAGGCTGCTCCTGCCGTTCCTTTTAGCCGTAATATTCTTCTCCCAGACCTGCGCCGTCCTTATCCGCAACAGAGAGACCGGAATGGTAATGTTCCTGTTCTTCAGCGTAATACTGCTGTTCCTCAGCGGTCTTACCTGGCCGGTAAGCAGCTTCCCGGCCTTCTGGAGATACTTCTCCTACATATTCCCGGGAACCTTTGGAGTGGAAGGCTACATCAAAATCAACTGCATGGGCGCAGACTTCTCCGCTATCCAGACGGAATTCATCGCACTCTGGATCCAGTCCATCGTCTACTTCATTACCGCCTGCTTCTCCTTCCGCTATTTAAATAAGTAGCTGATAAAGCACCTCGTTTAAATATTTTAATTATATTTGTCTTCTACCTGCAAGATTTTAAGTAGAAACAAATCATATTTTATTTTTAAAAACATGGCAACTAAGAAATATAGAGTTGAATCTGACCTTCTGGGAGAACTCAAGGTTCCTGCAGAGGCTTATTATGGTGTTCAGACCCAGAGAGCTCTGAACAACTACAAGATTTCAGGAGTCAGGATGTGCGATTATCCTGATTTTGTGGTGGCTATAGCTTACGTTAAGCTGGCTGCCATCCAGGCAAACCACGAGCTTGGAGTAATTGACGGAAAAATCACCAAGGCTGTTGAAAAGGCTTGCAAGGAAATCATCGCCGGCAAGATGCACTGCGACTTCCCTATCGACATGATGCAGGGTGGCGCCGGTACATCGGTGAACATGAATGCAAATGAGGTTATCGCTAACCGCGCTCTGGAGATTATGGGCAAGGAAAGAGGAGACTACAAGTTCTGCTCCCCTAACGACCATATCAACTGCGCTCAGAGCACAAACGATGCTTACCCTACAGCCCTTCACCTGACTATCGTGATGATGAACAAGAAGCTCATAGAGAGCCTGAAAGCGCTCATCGTTTCTTTCAAGGCTAAGGCTAAGGAGTTCGACAAGATTATCAAGATGGGAAGAACCCAGCTTCAGGATGCCGTTCCTATGACACTCGGTCAGGAATTCAAGGCATTTGCAGATTCCCTGGAAGAGGAAATCGAGAACCTGGAATACAACAAGAAGAAGCTCTATGCAATCAACATGGGCGGTACCGCTATTGGAACCGGCATCAACGCAACTCCAGGCTTCACCAAGCTCTGCTGCAAGAGACTGGCTGAGCTCACCGGCGAGCCTTTCGCTCCGGCAAAGAACCTGGTTGCAGCAACTCCTGACACTGCTCCTTACGTAGCTTATCACGGAGCCGTTAAACGTCTGGCTGTCAAGCTGAGCAAGATTGCCAACGACCTTCGTATCCTGGCTTCCGGCCCAAGATGCGGTTTGGGAGAAATCAACCTTCCTCCAAAGGCCCCTGGATCTTCCATCATGCCCGGCAAGGTTAACCCTGTCATCCCTGAAGTTACCAACCAGGTTTGCTTCAAGGTTATCGGAAACGACACCGCAGTTGCATTTGCAGCCGAGGCCGGCCAGCTCCAGCTGAACGTTATGGAGCCTGTTATCATACAGTGCATTACGGAGAGCATCACATGGATGAGCAATGTAATGAACACTCTCAGGGTTGAGTGTGTAGACGGAATCACCGCAAACGCAGACCACTGCATGGATCTGGTAAAGAACTCCATTGATATTGTAACAGCCCTGAACCCTTACATCGGCTACAAGGCCAGCACCAAGATTGCCAAGGAGGCACAGCAGACCGGACGCAGCGTATATGACATCGTTCTGGAACAGAAGGTTATGACCAAGGCCAAACTGGACGAAGCCCTGAATCCAAAGAACATGCTCGCTGCCCGCGACTACAAGAAATAATGGTTAAAGCTTGCCCTCGGCTTTGAGGGCGGCGTTGAAACAGTGCCGGCAAAGCGGCTCGTACTTGTCCATTTCACCCAGAAGTACCTGCTCGTCTTTGCCGGCTCCTTGTACTGTTGGCAGACGGTGAGAATGCTGGGCTGGCTGGCCGCACTTTACGCAGATTGCGTGCACCTTGGTTATGTGTTCCGCCCTGGCGAGCAGTGCCGGCATAGGGCCGAAAGGCTTTGCAAGATAGTCCATGTCCAGACCTGCCACAATTACTCTGACTCCCCTGTCTGCCAACATATTGCACACATCCACTATGTCGTCGTCAAAGAACTGCACCTCGTCTATTCCAACCACATCAACATCTGTGGCATAGAGAAGTATATTCTGGGAAGAATCCACACTGATAGACTGGATGGAGTTGCTGTCGTGAGAAACCACATCGTTCACGGAATAGCGTACATCTATCCCCGGCTTGAATATCTGCACCCTCTGATGGGCAAAATTGGCCCTCTTAAGCCTCCTTATCAGTTCCTCGGTTTTTCCGGAGAACATACTTCCGCAGATAACCTCAAGCCATCCAGCCTGTTTTGGACTTTCTAGAAACATTTCGCTCAATTTGCATTATCTTTGTATTGTACACAAATTTAGTAAAAATATGGAAGAGAAAAAGGGATTGCTGTCTGCTTTGGCAGAAACGCTCAAGCAATACGAGATGAATCAGGCTGACAATAAGGAAAGTCTGGCCATTGCCCTGGAAGAAAAACTGGAAGAAATTGCCAAGATGATTTCTTCTCTCAGCGACAGGATAGACCACCTGTCCGCCCGCCTGAACTCCATAGAAGAGAAAGTGGACAACCTTTCTGCAAGGCGGGAGGATGAAGCTGTGGCCCCAGAAGCCGATGCCGCTCAGATTCCGGAGCCGGTCTTTGATTCTCTTCTGGAAAACGGCTTTGAAGAAGAGGAGGAAGATGAAGAATTTGAGTACGAGCCTGAGGAAGAGGCAGAGGAAGAAACAGAAGAAGTTACTGCTGCTGAAGAAACAGAAACTCCCAATGTAGACAATGATAGCGATGTAGATACAGTAAAAGATGCAGAAGAAGAGGAAGAAAATGTAGAGGAAGCCGAAGAGGTTGAAGAAGAAGAGGAGATTGAGAATGAAGAAGATAGTGAAGATGCTGAGGATGAAGATGACAATGATGCAGAAGGAGATGATGTAGAAGAGAGTGACACGGAGAGCGAAGATGAGGAGAATGAGGCTGAAAATGATAAAGAGGAGGTTGAAGAGGAGGAAATCGCTGAGGAAAAAGAAATTCCCGAGGCTGAGAAAAAAGAAAAAGACTGGTATGACTGGGAATACGATTACCCTGCTGAGTATGTGGATGACATTCTGGGCACTATGGGCATCAATGATAAGCTGGAGTTTGTGAGGGAGCTCTTCCACTCAGACCCGGCGCTGTTCAACCAGCAGATGACAGAAATAGACACTATGCCTAACTTCAAGGCCATTGTCCAGTATTTCCGTCAGGCCCATCCGGAGTGGAAAGAGGATAGCGATACCGTCTACAGGCTTTACATGCACATCCGCCGCAAGTTCAGAAACTGATATGGAAAGCGGAAAGTTATACCTTGTGCCCACACCTGTGGGGAACCTTGAGGACATAACCCTAAGGGCTCTGCAAGTTCTTAAGGATGTGGACGTTATTTATGCAGAAGACACTCGCACCAGCAGCGTCTTGCTCAAAAAATACGGCATCTCCACGCACATGGAGAGTTATCACAAGTTCAACGAGCACAAGAAGACTTTCAGCATCTGCGACAGATTACTTTCCGGCCAGAGCGCGGCCTTGATTACGGATGCCGGCTCTCCGGGAATTTCCGATCCGGGATTCCTTGTCACAAGGGAATGTATAGAAAACGGGATTGAGGTGGAGGCTCTTCCTGGGGCAACGGCTTTTGTACCTGCACTTACCATGAGCGGACTTGCAAGCGACCGGTTCTGTTTTGAGGGATTTCTGCCGCAGAAAAAAGGCCGTCAAACAAGAATCCGGATGGTAGCGGAAAGTCCCGTGACTTCGATAGTTTACGAATCCCCATACCGCCTGTTGAAACTTCTGGAAACCTTGAGAGAGTTTGCCGGAGGGTTCCGCAAAGCAGCTGTATGCAGGGAAATCAGCAAATTGCATAACGAGTGCCGGAGAGGCACGCTTGACGAGCTCATTGCCTGGTTCTCAGCCAATGAGCCAAAGGGAGAAATTGTAGTTGTAATAGAAGGGAAAGAAAATGGGAAAGATGAGGTGGAAGATTCTCGAGGGGATGAGTGTCCGCGGGAGAAAAGCAGAGGACAGAAAACAACTGGCAGAATCTAAAAAAGGCGTATCAGACACCACTGCAAGAGGAGTCATTGCGATGATGGCTCTCGTGTTTGTCTTTCAGGCAGTTACATTCATTATTCATAAATGTTCGGGCAATGAAACGCCCGCATACGATTACTCATTATCGCAAGACAAATCCAGGGAAGGCTACTCTTCTCACAGGTATCCATCATATAACAACACTTTCAGTAAAGGAAAAAGGTGGAATAATGGAAGGCGTAAACGTCAACTGTTTTTGTTTGACTTTGATCCAAATACAATAGGTATAGACAGCCTGCAGCTGCTTGGCTTCTCGTACAAACAAGCTCAGACTATCATTCATTACCGGGAAAAGGGAGGGCGTTTCCGCAAGAAGGAAGACTTCTCCAAGATGTACACCGTAAGCACTCAAAAGTATGAGGAACTCGCCCCGTACATTGTCATCCGAAGCAACGCAACCGCCTCTCAGGCAACCCGATCCCACACCCCGGACAGTACCCCACGGAAACATACAAACGATTCCAGACATTCAGAAGACAACGGGGAAGAGAAAATATCTGATGGAAAAACGAAAAACAAAAGCAGCGGATGGAGCAACAAGAGGGAAAGAGTTTATGTGGATCTCAACGAGGCGGACAGCGCCGCGCTGGTTTCCGTGAGCGGTATCGGCCCCTATTTCTGCAAGGCAATACTCTCATACAGGAAAAGGCTCGGAAGTTTTGCAAGCATAGACCAGCTTCTGGAAATCAAGGGAATGGACCAGGAGAAGTATGACAGGATAAAGGACCAGGTATTTGTGCATCCGGCTGGCATCAAAAGGTTTTCCATCGCTGAGGCAGATGAAAACTTCCTAAAGCGGCATCCGTATATCGGGGCTTACAATGCAAGGGGCATTGCGCTGTTCATACAATCTCAGGGAAAAGAGCGGTGTACCCTCAAGGCGCTCTATGAAAACAATATCCTCTCCCCGGAAGATACCCTACGGCTGCACCCATATATGAAATAAGGTGGCGGATCGGGAGCTCATTTGCGGTCAATTTGCATTATCTTTACGGCCGGTTTAAGCAAAAAGAAAATTATGGGATTTATTAGTTGCGAGAATGTGGTCAAGAAGTTCGGCAAGTTCGTTGCCCTGGACCACATCAACCTGGACATTCCGCAGGGCAAGATCTTCGGTTTCCTGGGCCCGAACGGTGCGGGAAAAACAACCCTGATAAGGATCATCAACCGTATAACCCTTCCGACAGAAGGCCGTGTGCTTTTCAACGGAAAGGAACTGCGGCTGGAAGACATAGAGAGGATTGGCTATCTGCCGGAAGAACGCGGTCTTTACAAGAAAATGAAGGTTGGAGACCAGGCCGTTTATCTGGCTAGGCTGAAGGGCCTTTCCAGGGGAGATGCCACACGCGAGCTCATGAAATGGTTCCAGAAGTTCGGCATACAGCCATGGTGGAACAAGAAGGTGGAAGAGCTCAGCAAGGGTATGGCCCAGAAGATTCAGTTCATAACCACTGTGCTCCACAAGCCTCAGCTGCTGATACTGGATGAACCTTTCTCCGGATTTGACCCTATAAACGTGAACCTCATCCGGGACGAGATACTCAAGATGAAAAACGAGGGCTGCACCATCATCCTCTCCACCCACAACATGGAATCTGTAGAGGAACTCTGCGACGAGATAGCTCTGATAAACAAGGCCAGGCTGGTAATCACCGGCAACGTGGACCAGATCCGCAAGGAACACGGACACAACAGGGTGGAAGTCTGCTACAATCCATCTCAGGACGAGCCTGACCTCCAGAGCATTGACGGATTGTTCTCCGTAGTTTCCACAGAGAATGTCAAGGACTACCAGAAGAGCATTCTGGACGTTACTCCGGGGGTGGGCAGAAGAGACCTGCTCAGAAGCATCGCCGAGAAAACAGATATTATTTCCTTCCAGCCTCTGATGCCAAAGATGAACGAGATTTTCATAAAGCTGGTGGGAGAAAGCGGCGGAGCCACATCGCAGAGTATAGAAGATTACAAGTCCAACTCTAATACCGAAAGACTATGAGCAAGATAGGGATAATAATCGCAAGGGAATACTCCACAAGAGTAAAGAAAAAGTCCTTCATCATTGGAACGCTGCTGGTTCCGATACTGTTTGCCACAATGATAGTGGTGCCTATGCTTATAGCCATGTACTCGTCTGACAACAAGGTCCGTACGATTGCCGTATGCGACTCTTCCGGAGTTGTGGCCCAGAAACTGGAAGACAAGGAGAACATCAAGTACAGCGTGGTAGACAACGCCGTGGTGGACAAGATAAAGGAAGACCTCCCGTCCTCCAGCAACTACTACGCATTGCTTCAGATTTCCGAACTGGATTCTCTCAACAACGCGGATGTGGCCATCTATTGCAAGGAACAGGTGAGTATGTCTCTGAAAGACCAGATTCAAAGCCAGGTAAACGAGATATTGTCCGCCCATAAGCTTGCGTCCTACGACATTCCAGACCTGGACCGCGTGATGGAGAATATCCGGAACACGTCCAGAGTAAAGACCCTCCAGGTTGGAGACAACGACAAGGAAGGCAAAGAGACATCCGTAGGAGCCTATATGGCAATCGGTTACATCTCCAGCTTCATAATCTACATGTTCATCTTCATGTTCGGCAGCATGGTGATGCAGGGTGTCATAGAGGAAAAGAACAACAGAATCATAGAGGTGATTGTTTCCTCTGTCAAGCCTATGCAGCTTATGATAGGCAAGATCGTGGGAATCGCCCTGGTAGCACTCACGCAGTTTGTGTGCTGGATAGTTCTGACATTCCTGATTGTTACCGCCGTATCTGTGGTAACAGGAAAGAGCACATCCTCTCTTGCCCAGCAAAGCGCCCAGGCTCAGATGTCCCCTATGGGTATGGATGCCAGCGCCGCAGACCTGACCGCCATTGGAATAGACGAGGCCGCAGTACCGGCAGATTCCTCAGCGATATCAGACGCTTCTTCAGTAATTGCACCTATGCTCAATACCCTCAAGCAGATGAACATTCTGGGAATCATAGGAACGTTCCTGATTTACTTCATTCTGGGCTATCTGCTGTATGCCAGCATGTTTGCAGCGGTGGGAGCCTGCGTGGACAACCAGGCGGACACCCAGCAGCTGATGTGGCCGATAACCATCCCGCTGATCATAGGCCTGTTCATAATGATGAGCGCCTTCCAGAATCCGAATTCAACCATTGCCGTATGGGGCTCAATTATCCCGTTCACTTCTCCTATGGTTATGGTGGCAAGATTCGCATACGGAGTACCTGCTTGGCAATACATATTGTCAGTTGCCCTGCTTGCCGGAACCTTCCTGCTCATGGGATGGATCAGCGGAAAGATTTACCGCATCGGAATTCTTTCCTATGGTAAGAAAGCCGGATGGAAAGAAATCTTCAAGTGGATGAAATTCAAGGACTAACATATATATGAAAAGCCCATATAGATTATCTCCGAAAATAATTCTTTGTCTGGCCTCCGCCTTTTTCCTGCTGGCAGCAGCTCCCGAGTCCAGCGCCCAGCGGGTGAAAAAAGCGGAGTATACCGGCGCGCAGCTCAACAATCCGGCCATAAGCAAAATGACCTGGACAACGGTAACTATAGATTCCAGATTCAGCGCCTCGGACGCCGACAATCTGGAAACCTCCAGAATCATTGGCAAATACAAGCCGGAAGTGGACAAGTATTCGGAACCAATAGGTTATTGCCCCACCGGACTTATGAGGGGATATCCCGTTGCTCCAATGTCCAGTTGGGCCGTAGACGCGTTCATGGAATATGCCCAGAACTGGATAGACACCACGTCCAGGACAGACATAGACAAGAACGCCAAAATAGACTTTGCGCTCATGAACTTTGGCGGCATAAGGACTGAGATGCCAAAGGGAAATGTCTCCAAATACGATATCCTCTCCATCTTCCCGTTCGACAACTATCTTGTCATAGAGGAGATGGACGGAGACAAAGTCCGCATGCTCATGGAATTCTTTGCAAAGACCAGAGGACAAGTGCTCTCCAACGTAATGCTCCACATAGACGGAGACAGCGTAAAGGAGTGTCTGATAGGCGGAAAGCCCATCGATGATAACCGCAAATACGTAGTGGCCACCATAGACTTCCTCTACCAGGGAGGAGACAACCTCTACCCGCTCAAGTACAGCAACTGGGTTGTGGAAACCCGAAAGAAGATGATGGACATTTTCATAGAATACATTCAGAATCTCACCGCCCAGGGAAAGAAGATAGAGAAATCTTCCGACAACAGGCTCGTGGTTGAAAACAAAAAGAAATGACCATGAAACAGACATTATCTCTTTTGGCAGCGGCACTTCTCCTCTCTTTTTCCTCAGCGATGGGGCAAGACCTCGTGATACTTCACACCAACGACACGCACAGCCAGATCGAGCCTCTTTCTGCCGGGAACTACAAAGGCCGCGGCGGAGCTGACCGCAGAGAAAAATACATAAACCAGGTAAGGGCGGAAAACAGGAACGTCATACTTCTGGATGCCGGAGACTTTTCCCAGGGAACGCCATACTTCACTCTATTCAAGGGAGATGCAGAGGTTGAACTTATGAATGCCATGAAATACGACGCAGCCACTTTCGGCAACCACGAGTTCGACAACGGTCCCCAGGAACTGGCCCGCAGAATCAAGATGGCAGACTTCCCGGTGCTGAACGCCAACTATGACCTGAAGGGAACTCCACTGGAAGGACTCATAGCCCCATACACGGTAATTGAGCGCGGTGGAAAAAGAATAGGAATAATAGGCCTGAGCGTACGCCTTGCCGGACTTGTCAGCCCGAGCAGACTTGGCAACATGAAGTATCTGCATCCGTACAAAATCGTGAACCAGACGGCCCGCAAATTGAGGAGGAAGGAGAAGTGCGACCTTGTCATAGTACTGAGCCACTGCGGATTCTCAGACGGGAAAGACCAGAATCCTGACGACAGGATGATAGCCTCCAACACAGAAGGAGTGGACATAATCATTGGCGGCCACTCCCATACTTTCATCAAGCAGCCGGCAATTGTAGAAAGCAAATCCGGAAAGAAAGTGATGGTTGTCCAGGCAGGATGCAAGGGAGAAGAAGTGGGACGTATAGATATCTGGTTCTAGGAAACCTTATCCAGAGAATAGAGACTGAACTTGAATATGATGCCGCCTCCCTCTCTTTCGGAGGCGGTTATCGTTCCCTTATGGAACACCACGGCGTTCTTGACAATGGCAAGCCCAAGTCCGCTGCCGCCAGTCTTTCTTGTACGGCCTTCCTCCACGCGGTAGAACCTTTCGAATATTCTCTCAAGAGCTTCCGCCGGAACACCCTTTCCCGTATCCGTGTAAGTGAAGTTTATCTTGTAGCCACCCTCTCCGGAAACCTGCTCTATGCCGGCCACAAGACTAATCTCTATGCCGCTTCCGCCATGCTCTATCGAGTTGTCTATCAGATTCTTGAAAAGAGAATAAATCAAGTTGTAGCATCCGTTTATCTTTAGCCGGCTGCTTACTCTCGGGTTAAAGGTTATGTTGTTTTTCTCCAGCTTGTAGCCAATCTCCTCAAGTATATCGTCCAGGCAACTCTTGATGTTTACCTCCTCTATTCTGTAAAGACTCTCATCTGCCTTAGCCAGTTCGGAAGACTCGTCCAGCTTGTTGAGTGTGGAAACCTCATCCACCAGATCCGCAAGGCGGATTGTCTGGGAATAGGCCTTGCCAACAAACTTCCTCATCTGCTCAGGCGTCATGTCCTCAGAGTTGATTATAGTTTCCAGATAAGCCCTCACGCCGGTAAGCGGAGTCTTGAGCTCATGGGCTATGTTATGGCTTATCTGCTGCTTGTACTTCTTGGCTTTCTCCAGCTGGCTGAAAGTGGACGCTATCTCGCGGCCCACGTCTCCAAGCTCGTCGTTGCCGAACTTGATCTTGGACAGGCGGCTGCCGTCTTCCTTGATGGCTCCAACCAGCTCGCTGTAAGTGCTTAGCGGTTTGGATAGCCTCCTGAGCACATAAATGAATGTGGCAATCAGAGCTATCAGCAATACCGCTATGAGGATGAAATACGTGTTGTCCTTTTCCACCTGGGCCGGACGGCT
The DNA here is from genome assembly GCA_017551215.1 of Bacteroidales bacterium. The sequence goes on from JAFZMA010000028.1 coordinate 17,743, forward strand.
AATCTCGAACTTGGAGTAGGAACGTATGTAGCGGTCCCCGAAACGCCGCGCATAGTAGAGGTATTCCGTATCCGGCTCTCCAAGGGAACTTCTCAGAGCGCTCCCCTCCCCGGAAACGGAAGCGTTGGCTATCTCCGTAGAAGACAATACGTTGTCTGGTATGGAAATATCTTTCTGGCGGGAGTCGTACAGAACTTCTCCAAGCGTGTCTATCAGAGTGAAGCCGATTCCCCCGTCAAGGGTAATGCTCTCCGGAGAGCGGCCGAGATCAAGACTGTCTTTCACCAGCTCAACTGCATCGCGGAGCTCATTCTGCATTGCGGAAATACTGTAAACCCTGCTCTGGCGCGATACGTAAAGCACAAAGAAAAGAGCCAGCAGTGTAAGCAGGATAAGCAGGTATATGACAAGCCTGTAACGGTATTTCAGCTCCAGTTTTTTCATCGGCGGTTAAGCTGAATGCGGCTTCTGCAGACAGTAGCCGTAGCCGGAACGGTTCTGGATAAGTTCCCCTGCCTTGCCGAGTTTCTTCCTCAGGCGAGCAATATGCACATCCACAGTTCTTTGCAGCACAAAGCCATCCTCTTTCCATACACGTTTGAGGATATCCTCCCTGGAGAACAGCTTGCCGGCCGAGCGGCTCAGAAGAAGCAATATGTCCATTTCCTTGCGGGTAAGGAACACCTCTTTCCCTTCCACAAAAACGTGGTTTTCAGCGGAATCCACCTTAAGGATGCCATAGTCAAATACAGTGCGGACTTCTTCCGGACTGGAAACCTCATCTGCGGAAGACGGAGCCACATCCACTCTCTTCCAAGAGGTAGAAGAAACATCAGAAACAGGCCTGTGACCGCTGCGCGACAGAACGGCCCCCACCCTTGCTATCACCTCGTTTACAGAGAAAGGTTTGGATATGTAATCATCTCCGCCCGTACTGAATCCCTTGAGGATATCGTCTTCCGTATCCAACGCGGTTACAAAGATTATCGGGATGTTGTTCCTGTAATCTTCTCTCAGAACCTGAGCCAGTTTAAGACCGCTTATTCCGCCAAGCATAATGTCCAGAAGCAGAAGGTCGTACTTCTGTGAAGCTATCTGGGAAAGAGCCTCCTCTGCACTTAAAGAAGTCTTTACGGAATAGCCCGCCCTCTCTAGATTGTACTGAAGAATTTCGCAGATATCCTCTTCGTCGTCAACGACCAGAATCCGCGCCTTGCGATTAGTGTCTTCCATATCTTTAACCTCCTTTCTGACTGCTGCCAATGTTTGGCAAAGATAACATTTTTATTATCTTAGTGCCCTGTTTGAAAAGAAGCGGTTTTATGACATACAAGAAAAAGGAATTGTTCACCCCAGATACAACCCGGAAGCTTGCAGAGCATTACAAGGATATTCTTGGTTTACTCGGCGATGACCCTTCAAGGGAAGGACTGCTGAAAACTCCGGAGAGAGTGGCCAAAAGCATGCAGTTCCTCACTCACGGCTACCAGCTGGATCCGGTAGCAATACTCAAGTCTGCCATGTTCAAGGAAGAGTATCAGCAGATGGTGCTGGTCAAGGACATAGAGCTTTACTCCATGTGCGAGCATCACATGCTGCCATTCTACGGCAAAGCCCACGTGGCCTATATCCCTAACGGATACATCACCGGACTGAGCAAGATTCCTAGAGTTGTGGACGCCTTTGCCCGCCGCCTCCAGGTTCAGGAGAGGCTCACCGTGCAGATAAGGGACTGCATCCAGAAGACTCTCAAGCCTCTGGGAGTTGCGGTTGTAATAGAGGCCGCCCACATGTGCATGCAGATTCGCGGAGTCCAGAAGCAGAATTCGGTAACCACCACTTCCGCCTTTACGGGAGCGTTCCTGAACAACCGCAAGACAAGGGAGGAGTTCCTGCGCCTTATAGGCTCTCCTCTCCATTGACAGACAGAACATTAAACACTCAAACGGAAACATGGTCATGAGAATTTTGATTTGTGCAGCAGAGCAGGAAGAACTGGATTGCGCCATCCAGGCACTTAGGCTTTACGAAAGCAAAATTGCCGGAAAGGCACAGGTAGACTTCATGCTCACGGGAATCGGAACCACATCCGCCTGCTACCGGATTACAAAGAAAATCGTGGAAGCCCAGGCGGAAGGAAACGGATACTCTCTGGCTTTAAACATAGGCATTGCCGGAAGCTATGATCTGGAAAAATTCCCGATTGGCAGCACCGCCCTTGTGGAGAAGGAATATTTTGGAGACCTGGGATTTATGACCGCTTCCGGATTCCAGACGCTGTTCGATTCCAAGACTCTGGATGCCAATCTTTTCCCGTTCAAAGACGGAGCTCTTGAGATGCTTCCTCTTCCGGAATATTTCAACGATATAGCAAACACGTTCAAGAAAGGAACGGGAGTTACTGTCCAGACAGTTACCGGAGGAGAGTCCATGTGCCGCAAGATTGTGGAAAAATATTCTCCGCATATAGAGACAATGGAGGGAGCCGGCTTCTTCTATGTCTGCCTTAATGAATATGTCAAGTTCATGGAACTGCGCAGCGTATCCAACAAGGTGGGAGAAGAGGATACCGGCAAATGGGATACCCCAAAGGCGCTGGAAGCCCTGAAGGAAGCCCTGAAGGAATTCTTCCGCCAATTTGTGGAAAATCAGCATAAGGGTCAGGCAGTGTCTTAACCCATAAAAGCCCGAATGTCTTGTATTCAGCCTTTTACGGCAAGAGAAAAAGAGGAGGAGATTATGGAAGAAATTAAAGACAATCAGACTGAGGTCATCAGAATCGAGGATATGCACAAGACATATATCCTCGGAAACCAGCAGGTAAATGCACTGGACGGAGTTTCCCTGTCCATAAAAAAGAACGACTACATAGCCATCATGGGACCATCCGGCAGCGGCAAGTCCACAATGATGAACATCCTGGGATGTCTGGACACGCCAACAAGCGGCCGTTACATCCTGGGCGGAACGGATGTGAGCCAGATGGAAGACTCAGAACTTGCAGATGTGCGCAACCGCCAGATAGGTTTCGTGTTCCAGTCTTTCAACCTGCTTCCGCGCTACACCGCCCTTGAAAACGTGGCGCTTCCGCTCATCTACTGCGGCACCCCGGAAAAGGAGCGCATAGAACTGGGTTCCAAGGCACTGGAAGTGGTAGGCCTCTCAGACAGAATGGACCACAAGCCAAACGAGCTTTCCGGCGGACAGAGGCAGAGGGTGGCCATCGCCAGAGCCATCATCAACAACCCCACCATCATTCTGGCAGACGAGCCAACCGGCAACCTGGATACCAAAACCTCCGTGGAAATCATGAACATCTTTGAGAAAATCTGGAGGAGTGGCAACACCATCATCATCGTAACCCACGAGGAAGACATCTCCCGCTTTGCCAGGAGAATTGTCAGGCTCCGCGATGGAAAAATAGAGACAGACACCACCAATCCGCACCCTACCCTGGCGGATACAGAACTATAACGCCTAAGCTTTTAAATCGCTGAGTATGAAGATATACACAAAAACCGGAGACCAGGGAACCACTTCTCTTGTAGGAGGCAAGAGGGTGTTCAAGAACGATCCCAGAGTAGAGGCCTACGGAGATGCGGATGAGCTGATTTCCTACCTGGGGCTCATCATCGCCGAGAGTGAAAATCCGGCAAATACCGCAGAGACTGCCACCAGAATCCGCAAGGATCTTCTCCACATCCAGCAGCAACTCATGAAAATCTCCGCCTTCTTCGCCATGCCGGAAGAGGGCACCGGCAAACCCCTAAGGCCGATGGAAGAGTCTGAAATAAAGTTCCTCGAGGAAAGCATAGACACTATGACCGGACAAATGCCTCCTCTGAAAGCGTTCGTTATTCCGGGAGCCCCTATCCAGGCGGCCCATTGCCACGTTGCCCGCACCATCTGCCGCCGCGTGGAAAGAAGATCCATCAATCTCCACTCCACAAACCAGGAACTGGAAGAGAATCTGGCAAAGTGCAAACAATATCTTAACCGCCTAAGTGACTACCTGTTTACTCTGGCCCGGTATTTCAATGCGGTAACCAACACCCCGGAAGTTTTCTGGCTCCCGTAAAAATTTGGTTGCATATTTGAAAATAGTATTTATATTTGCACCCCATTTTAGAGAAGGAAAGAAAATGTATTGGACTTTAGAGCTGGCATCCAAACTTGAGGATGCACCATGGCCGGCTACAAAAAGTGAGCTTCTGGACTACGCTATGCGTTCAGGCGCTCCTGATGAGGTAATAGAGAACCTCAACGACATTGAAGACGAGGAAGAGGTATTCGACAGCATAGAAGACCTTTGGCCTGACTATCCTAGCAAAGAGGATTTCTTTTTCAACGAGGACGAGTATTAGGCCATTTTAAAGGTTCGTTCTATTTGTAAAGTACTGAATTTTAAAGAAAAGGGACAGGGAAAAATTTCCTTGTCCCATTCTTTTTGCTCAAAACAAAAAAACCATGTACTAATTTCGCGTCTATTCACTTTTTCAAAAGTGATTTTGTGGCAATATTTCACTTTTTGAAAAGTGTTTTATATATTTGTGCTGCAAAAATGACAATTATATGGAACTATCGGATCTTCGGCCAATTGTAGATTTCTATCGCAGCAAACTCGCACAGGTAACATTTGATTTCAAACGCTACCTTTATCATCAAATCAACTGGGACTCGCGAGTCATTGGGATTAAAGGAGAGAGAGGTGTAGGAAAAACCACTATGCTTCTACAACGGATTAAGGAGAAATATGCAAACCCAAACGACGCTTTCTATATGTCGTTGGACCATTATTGGTTCAAGACTCATACTCTCCAAGACCTTGTAACCTTCTTGTACAATCATGGAGTCACTGAAATGTACATAGATGAGGTACACAAGTATCAGGGCTGGAGTTCCATACTGAAGAATCTCGTGGACCAATATGCCGACCTTCGAATTGTGTACACAGGCTCCTCTTTGCTTGAGATAGATAATTCCAAAGTGGATATGTCGCGAAGACAGACTCCTTATACTCTGAAAGGCATGTCTTTCCGTGAGTATCTGGAATATGAGGGCATCTTGAAAATGAATGCAGTTTCACTTGAATCGCTACTATCGAATCATGTTTCCATCGCGATGAGTATTATATCCCAGACCAAGGTGCTAAAGGAATTCAACAAATACTTGGAGCATGGTATGTACCCGTTTTATAAGGATGCGGGGGCTGATTTCCTGACAAGACTAAAAGAAGTTGTCAATACAGTAATAGAGAGTGACCTTCCGGCAGTGGAGAAGATTACCTATGAAACCATTGAGAAATGCAAGAAGCTGTTTATGATTATTGCCGAAAAAGTCCCCCTACAGCCCAATGTGGAACGACTCGCTGTATCCCTCAGTACAACCAGAGACACCTTACTCAGCATCATTTATAAGCTGGACAGGGCAGAAGTCTTGGAACTGCTGACTGTAGAACTCAAGAGTTACAAGAAACTGGTGAATCCAGCCAAGATATATTTGGGGAATACTAACCTTATGTATGCCTTTACTCCAAAGATTGAGGTGGGAACTCTAAGAGAGACTTTCTTCATTGACCAACTCTCTGCGGTGAGCACGGTTCAAATGCCTTCTAAAGGTGATTTCTTGGTGGGCGGCAAGTATCTATTTGAGATTGGAGGCCCGAGTAAAGACTTTGAACAGATTGCCGGAATCCCTGATAGTTATGTAGGTGCAGATGAAATAGAAACCGGCTATGGTGCCATTATTCCACTTTGGATGTTTGGTCTATTATATTAATATGTTAGATGGCAAGTTGCTGACACTCCATCTTTTTTGAAATGTCTATTAGACCACAAGCTCTGCTTCGGCATTCGTCGGAATTTTTGTATATTTGCGGCAAAGATTCGTCGGAATTTTTGTTGATTATACTTGTTTATTCGTCAGAATTTGTGTGATATGAAACGAGATATATACACAAAACTACTTGATTGGCAGTCTCGTAGAGACCATAAGCCCCTTGTCCTTGATGGTGCACGTCAGGTTGGCAAAACCTATATTCTCAAAGAGTTCGGTGCAAAGGAGTACAAAAGCGTCTCCTATGTCAACTTGGATAAAGATGCCGTGGCCAAATCTATCTTTGAGCCAGATCACGACATCAAGAGAATCATCCGTACATTGTCTGCCCATACAGGCGTGGATATCGTCCCTAAGGATACGCTTATTATCATCGATGAAATTCAGGAAAGCGCTGCAGCCCTGGGCTGCCTCAAATACTTCAAGGAAGACTTCCCGGAGTATGATGTGGCTGTCGCAGGCTCTCTCCTTGGCATCTCTATCCACGAAGACCAGTCCTTCCCGGTCGGAATGGTAGAACTTGTCCGGATGTTCCCGATGTCCCTGCACGAATTCCTAAACGCTACAGGCAACGAGAAACTGACGCAGTTGCTCCTGGATTGTGACTGGACCGCAGTAAATATCTTGAGTCAAAAGTATATAGACCTCCTCAGGCAGTATTATTACGTAGGCGGTATGCCCGAAGCCGTTGCCGGTTACATCGCCGGTAAAGGGCTCAATGCCGTCCGCAAGATCCATAAAGATATCCTTGCCGGCTACCGCAAAGACTTTTCAAAGCACGCACCCAAGAAGGAAGTACCACGAATCGAAATGGTTTGGGATTCACTCCCTTCCCATCTGGCAAAAGAGAACAAGAAGCTCATCTATGGAGCCATGCGTAAAGGCGCCAGGGCCAAGGACTTTGAAATAGCCATTACCTGGCTCAAAGATGCCGGTCTCATCTATAAAGTACATCGCGTCTCCAAGATTGAATACCCGCTCAGTTTTTACGAAGATTTCGATGTATTCAAGGTTTTCCCATTGGATGTGGGCTTGCTCGGGGCTATGACAGATGTTCCCGCTTCCCAGATGCTGGTTGGCGACAATATCTTCAAGGAGTTCAAAGGAGCCTTCACTGAGTGCTATGTCAATGAGCAATTGGCCCGTATCCAGATTCCCACCTTCTACTATTCCACCAACGAATCTGAAGTGGAGATAGACTTCGCCGTCCAGACAGAAAAGCGTGTTGTCCCCATTGAGGCTAAGGCTGAGGAAAATGTCAAAGCTAAATCTCTTAAGACATACATTGGTGAACATCCCAACCTGAAAGGCCTCCGGCTCTCAATGTTGAACTACATCGACCAGGGCTGGATGGAGAATATTCCTCTGTACGCAATCGAAGGATTTCTCCGCGCCGCAGGGATTCCTGTTCCGGAGCAAGGATGAGTATTAGGCCATTTTAAAGGTTCTTTCTATTTGTAAAGTACTGAATTTTAAAGAAAAGGGACAGGGAAAAATTTCCTTGTCCCATTCTTTTTGCTAAAACCATATAGACTATCTGTCTTGGTATGGCATTTGTTTCAGATTTTTCGTACATTTGAAGACTTAACGTGCATTGTTGTACATTTAGAAAAAGCAAAATCATTAATATCAAAACATAACAAGTATGAAAAAGTTTGCTTTAATCTTTGCGATGATTCTGTTCATTGCAACCGGCGCAAGCGCTCAGGGATTCCTGAAGAAAATTGGCAAAACTGTAAAGGATTCTGCAAAGGACAAAACGGAGCAGAAGACAGAAGAGACTGTAGATAAGGCTGTTGACAAGGCCTTTGACGCTATCGGCGGTATCTTTGGAGGAAAGAAGAAAGACAAGAAATCCAAAGACGATGACGAAGACGAGGATGAGGATGAAGACGCTCCATCCAAGTCCAAGGCAGACAAGCCTGGTACCTGGACCTGCCCTAATCCTGACTGCGGCCACAAGGGCAATACCGGCAAGTTCTGCGATGACTGCGGAACCAAGCGCCCGGACAATACCCCTGCTGAAGCTCAATACGAACAAAGCGACTTCGTGCCTGGAGCTGTTGCTTTCTTTGAAGATGATTTGAAGACTGAGCAGATGGGCGAGTTCCCGTCTAAATGGGATCTAATCGAGGGCTCTGCGGATGTGGCTAATTTAAAAGGTTTCAAGTGCCTCCATTTTGAACCGGGGTCAAGGGTTGAACCTCTGATGACCAATCAAAAGAGTTATATCCCGGATGTATTCACTTTAGAGTTCGATTTCTGGATGAACGATCCTAAGACAGAACTTAGCAACTGCTATGAACTGGAGTTCAAGGATGCGGAGGGTAATGATGTATATGAAATCAGGATTGGCGAGAGTTATGGAAAACTGGAAATAACATGCCGTTTCATATCTACCGCAGGCGACTGGCGTGATTCTGGCGGCGGCAAGACTTGGGAGATGAAAAAGAATGACTGGAGTCACTTTGCAATGTCTTTCAACAAACGTGCTCTTAAGATTTACGTCAACAACAAGCGTGTTATCAACATCCCTAACTGCAAACCTGCAGCGCGTATGATAATCCATCAGGCAGAATGGGGCGGATTCAACGGCAACAATAATTATGTAACAAACTTCCGCTATGCCAAAGGCGCTATGGATCTCTATGATCAGACTGTAACAGATATGGATGCTGTTTCAAAGGCCATCGC
>JAFZMA010000029.1 GCA_017551215.1 Bacteroidales bacterium
AGGATGGAAAAGCTTAGGGATGAATACCAGCTGTGCTTCTCTGTAAAGTTTGCAAAGGACAACCGACTGCAGGCAAACAAGGATGCCCTGAAAAAAGTCATATCGCTGATGAAACTCCCCGTCCAGGTGATTATAGACGTGGATCCTGTCTAAGCCTCCTACATCTTGTAGGAAGAACCCACAACAACCTTGATGCTCTTTGGTACAAGTCCGAACTTGAACGGAGATGTTCCCACAGCCTCTCCGTCTATCTCTATTCTTGTTTCCTGCTCTGTGTGAATTTCTATGGTATGGCACTGTTTGAACAGAACCTCCGGCAATGAATAGATCTTGCCCGTGAACAGGAGCTTGAACTTGCGCATTATCTTGTACTTGGACATGTTGGTAATGACGGTAAGATCCAGCAGTCCATCGTCTATAGAAGCGTTCGGAGTCTGCTGCATGCCGCCCCCGTTGTAACGGCCGATTCCCACAGCCCCACTGAACACGAGCCCCTTGTAGAAAGGCTCGCCGTCCACCTTAATATCGAAATTCTGGTGATGGAACTTTAAAAGGGTGTTGAACGTGCTTCTCAGATACAGGCCCTTGCCGTACTTGCCCTCGTCCTTGAGGTTGTTGTACTTGAGGTTGACCATTGCGTCAAAGCCCACACCGGCCACGTTTGCCATGTATCTGATGTGGGGAACCCTGGTCTCAAAAAACTCTATCTTGCCCACGTCCTGAAGCACCGTCCTTTTCTGGACAAGAGCCTCGACCGCCTCTGAATAGGTCAATGAGATACCGTACATGCGAATCCAGTCGTTGCCGGTACCGGTAGGGATAACCGCCAGGAAGATATCTGTGGTAGGAACTGTCTTCTGGATGAAAATACCGTTTACCACCTCGTGGATTGTGCCGTCTCCGCCCACCGCCACAATATGCCGGTAGCCGTTGTTTATAGCATTTACGGTAAGCTCAATAGCGTGGAATTTGTGCTCTGTGAACACGCATGTAAACTTCAACCCGCTATTGTACATAAGGTTAGAAATCACGGGCCAGTCCTTGAGTCCGCGCCCGCTTCCCGCCTTGGGGTTCACTATCACCATCCAGCTTTCCGTAGTCATAACGGATACAAAAATAATAAAATCGTCAATGCAAAGGAATACCCGATTTTTTTGCTATTTTTGTTGGGTTATGAGATAATGATATGGGTAAAGTAATTTCAATAGCTAATCAGAAGGGCGGAGTGGGCAAAACCACCACCGCAATCAACCTTGCCGCATCGCTTGCCGTGCTGGAGAAAAAGACGCTGCTGATAGATGCAGACCCTCAGGCAAATGCCACCTCAGGACTGAATTTCAACCCGAACTCTACAGACAAGAAGACCATATATGAAGTTCTGATAGGAACACGCCAGATAGAGGAAATCCTGCTGGAGACTGAAATCAAGAACCTCTACGTGGCCCCGTCTCACATAAACCTGGCGGGAGCCGAAATAGAGTTGGTAGAAGAGATAGATTCCCAGGAAGACAGAGCCAACGTGCTGAAAAACTCCATAGCCCACATAAGGGACAAATTCGATTTCATAATCATAGACTGCGCCCCTTCCCTGGCTACGGTTACAATTAACGCCCTTGTGGCGTCTGACTCCGTAATAATCCCTATCCAGAGCGAATTCTTTGCACTGGAAGGCCTTGGAAAACTCCTCAACACTATAAAGCTGACTCAGATGGAGTTGAATCCGGATCTTACCATAGAAGGTTTCCTGCTCACGATGTTCGATTCCAGGCTCAGGCTTGCAAACCAGGTTGCAGAAGACGTGAGGCGCCATTTCGGAGCCATGGTATTCGAGACCATAATCAACCGTAACGTAAGGCTCAGCGAAGCTCCAAGCCACGGAAAGCCTGTGATTCTGTACGATGCAATGAGCAACGGCTCCAACAATTACCTGAATCTCGCCAAAGAAGTGATAGCCAAGAACCAGTAGTTATGACAGCAAAGAACAGCAAAGGATTGGGAAGAGGTCTTGGAAGAGGATTGGATTCGCTGATTCCGGGTGCCGGATCCGAAAACGGACTGCAGCCGGAAAGAACGGCCTCTCCACTCACCTCCATTAGGGAACTGGATCTGGAGCAGATAAGCCCCAACCCGTTCCAGCCACGCAGCGAATTCGACAGGGAAAGGCTTCAGGAACTTACGGATTCCATAGCCCGCATGGGAGTTATCCAGCCTATAACGGTAAAGAAGGTTTCCATAGGCAGATATCAGATAATCAGTGGAGAAAGAAGGTTCAGGGCCAGCAAGGCCGCAGGGCTTAAGACCATTCCTGCATACGTAAAGGACGCAGACGAAAACTCCATGCTGGAGATGGCTCTTGTGGAGAACATCCAGAGAGAAGACCTGGATCCTATAGACATAGCCATCAGTTTCCAGAGGCTCATAGAAGAGTGCAACCTCACTCAAGAAGCCCTCTCTCCAAGGGTGGGCAAGAACAGGGCCACCATCGCCAACTACCTGAGACTGCTTAAACTGCCTCCGGAAATCCAGCTTGCCATCAAGAGCGGTGCCATCTCCATGGGGCATGCCAAGGCCCTTCTGGGAGTGGAAGACCAGAACCTCCAGAAAAGGATTGTAGACAGAATCATCGCCGATGATTTGTCTGTAAGACAGACAGAGGCAATTGTGCGGAACCTTTCTTCAGCCAAGGCAGAAAAACCTGAAAAGGCGGTATTAAAGCAGACCCAGACAGGGCTTTCGGCTGAAAAGATTCTGGGCAGGTATTTCGGCAAAGTTACAGTAAAGCCAAAGGAGAAGGGAGGAGAGGTTATACTTAAGTATCGCGATGAAAATCAGCTCGCTTCTTTCCTGGAAATGTTTAAGGAACATAATTTGAAGTAAAACTGAGCCGTGAGCATAAAGAGGAATTACATATTTTCGATTTCTGCGGCTGTTATGGCGATTCTGCTTAACTGCACTGTGGCTTACGCCCAATTCAATCCGAATTCCAATGCCGCCGGAACAATGCGCTCCACATTAGACAATATGGTGGATACTACGCAATATGAAGTAGACTCCACCGTTAGGCAGTTCACTATCAAACGGTTCATAAACTCCCTGGCACACAAGGACAGCATGACCCTGTCCAATACATTCTTCGGAGCAATGGTGCTGCCGGGAACCGGCCAGATTTACAACCGAGACTACTGGAAGCTTCCTATTGTTTACGGAACCATAGGAGGATGCATTGGCGGTGCTGCAATGTTCAACCAGAAATGGAAGAAAAACGGACTCTCCAAAGACAAGGAAAAGCGTAATCTGTTTATATGGGGTGCAGTTGCCGGTTATTGGGGTCAGTTGATGGATGTTACCGCAAGCTACAAGTCATACGAAGATCCTCTTCCGGCAAGGGCGTCTTTCTACGCCTCCCTGCTTCCGGGACTCGGCCAGGCATATAACGGAGACTATTGGCACATCCCTATCTACTATGCCGGTTTTACCATAAGCGGCTATTGCTGGGCCTTCAACCAGAAACAGTACAAACGCTACCGCAAAATGTACCGCGAATATGGGGAGGGTACCTATACCGGCAACGTTACCCCAGAGAACATGGTATGGTTCAGGGACTACTACCGCCGCAACAGAGACTATTCCGTGCTTTCCACGGCACTCATTTACATACTCAACGTCATAGATGCCAACGTGTTTGCGCACTTCTCGCATTTCGACATATCGGATGACATAACATTCAACGTGCATCCGGATGTCATAATGCCGGAGATGCCCACTACCGGATACTATACCTATGACCCTACATTCAACAGTGCCAAGGTGGGACTCACGCTGGATATTACTTTTTAAAATTTGAAAAACAGAAATATATGAGAACAAGAAGACTTGCCATTCTGATGCTGGCTTCCGCTTTTCTGATGACCGGGTTCTTCTCCCAGGCTTACGCCCAGTCCAAAAAAGAGCTTCTGAAAGAGAACGAAAAGCTGAGACGCACAATAGACTCTCTTCAGAAAATGCTGGACGAGACCGTGATAGAGATTTCAGACACCACCACGAATGCAGACACCATTAACCCGGGAAACCTCAGTTTCCTGGATTCTGACGTGTACGAGAATCTTTCTCCGGAGGCAAATCAGGACAGTCTTCTGAGCATCTGGTATCTGCAAAGGCAACTGGCAACAGCAAACCTGCCGGGAGAAACGGATGTGGACAACGCAAATTACAAGTCTGACATTCCGGATGAGGTGTATATAGAGAACATCAAGAAGATGAACTCCTACATCACCCTGCCGTACAACAGCATTGTAAAGAACTACATTATCCTCTACACGGAGAAAATGCCAAAAAGGGCTGCCATGATGCTTGGACTAAGTTCATATTACTTCCCTATCTTCGAGAATATCTTCGACAAATACGGCCTTCCAAAGGAACTTGCCGCAATGGCCATCATAGAATCCGCGCTGAACCCGTTCGCCGTTTCCAGCGCCAATGCAAAGGGTATGTGGCAGTTCATTTACTCGGCGGCCAGGCAGTACAATCTGGAAATAGATTCCTACATAGACGAAAGGTTTGACCCCGAGAAGAGTTGCGACGCCGCAGCCCGCTATCTGAAAGATGCCTACACCATATATGGAGACTGGGCTCTTGCAATATCTTCATACAACTGCGGCAGCGGTAACGTGAACAAGGCCATCAGAAGGGCCGGCAGCAAGGATTTCTGGGCTATCTATCCATACCTTCCAAGAGAAACCAGAGGATATATGCCATCTTTCGTTGGCGCCCTCTACATGACCAAGTACTACAAGAACTACAACATAATTCCGGACAAGGTTTCCATGCCGGCGCATGTAGATACATTCATGGTTCATAAAAACCTGCATTTTGAGCAGCTCCAGGAAGTAATCGGCATACCGGTAGAAGAGACCCGCAAGCTTAATCCGCAGTACCTCAAAGACATAATACCAGGCACCGAGAAAGGCCTCATTCTCCGTCTTCCATACAACTACACCGCTGCTTTTGTAGACAACGAGAAGACTATCTACAACTACAAAGACAGCATATTCTTCAATCCGATTCTCTACAGCGGATACAAGTCCAGCCAGGAAGGAGGTTCAAGGATTTATCACAAAGTCAGAAAAGGCCAGACACTTGCATCCATAGCAAAGAAATACGGAGTAACCGTTGCCCAGATAAAAGACTGGAACAACATTTCCGCAAGGACCAAGACCGTAAAGACAGGACGCACGCTTGTGATATTCAAGAATGCCGTCACTACTTCTCAACCGTCTTCTTCCAAGAATTCTTCATCCAAGACTGCTTCATCAAATACTGCCAAGAATTCCGGAGGAGCCAAATACTATACGGTCAGGAAGGGAGACACTCTCTACGGAGTTGCCAGGAAAAACAACATAAGCCTGAACGAACTTCTGAGACTTAACGGCCTTACCGCCAAATCTACAATTCACGCCGGAAAGAAACTCCGCGTCAAGTAAGATCTGAACCATTATGCTTAGAAGAATACGTGTCGTTCTTGCCACCCTATTCTTTATCCTGATAACGCTTCTGTTTCTGGATTTCACTGGATTTGCCCCCAAGCATCTTGTCTGGATGGCAAAAATCCAGTTCCTTCCGGCGGTCCTGAGCCTTAACATAATAATTGTTGTTGCTCTGATTCTTTTCACAATAGTATTCGGAAGAATCTATTGCTCAATCATTTGCCCGTTGGGAGTCCTTCAGGATATTTTCGGGTGGTTCGGAAAAAAGGCAAAGAAAAACCGGTACACGTATTCCAAAGCCCAAAGCTGGCTCAGGTACACGGTGCTCGGAATCTTCATCCTTGCAATAATATTCGGAGTTGCAAGTCTAGTCGCCTTGCTTGCTCCTTACAGTTCCTTTGGAAGAATAGCCCAGAACCTGCTGTCCCCAATCTATATCTGGGGGAACAATGTTCTGGCAAGCTTTGCGGACAAGACCTTCATTAGCAGGGAAGTCTGGATCAGGTCTCTGCCTACGTTTATTATTGCTGCAGCAACTTTTGTCATACTGCTGATTCTGGCGTGGAGGAACGGCAGAACCTACTGTAACACAATCTGTCCGGTTGGAACTGTCCTGAGTTTCTTTGCAAGGTTCTCCATTTTCCGTCCTGTGATAGACAAAAGCAAGTGCGTTGGCTGCAATCTCTGCGTGAAGAACTGCAAGGCCTCTTGCATCAACATAAAGGGCCACAAGATAGACTATTCCAGATGCGTAGTCTGCGGAGACTGCATCTCCAAATGCAAGAAAGATGCAATATC
>JAFZMA010000030.1 GCA_017551215.1 Bacteroidales bacterium
TCATTTGACATAGAAGAAAAACTTATAAGAAAGATGAGAAACCAACCTCAGGTCAGCGTGGGAATCATGCACGCAGACCGCATAAGATTCACGCTTAACGGCAATTACCGCCTCATAGAGAAGAACGGCGTAAGAAACGCAAAGGGGCCTCTTTATACCGGAGACCTTGTAATGGAACTTGGGCCTGACAACACTCTTCTTTTTGAAGGAAACACTTATTCCGAACTGCTCTTTGAACCTGACGCCAAGGAGAATATGGGTTCTTTCTGGCTCCGCGATGTGGTTATCGGAGTGAATTTCCACTGGGAGAGGAAAGAGGATCAGATGTTTGAAGGAAGCCTCAAGTTCATCGTTGAAAACGGACAGGTTTGCCCGATCAACATTCTGGGCGTGGAGGACTATTTGACAAGCGTGATTTCTTCCGAGATGAGCGCTACGGCAAATATGCAGCTCCTGAAGGCTCATGCCGTTATTTCCAGAAGCTGGCTTCTGGCCCAGATTGAGCATTCCGAAAAGGAGAAGCAGCCATCCTGCACAATCAAGGAAAATCCTGAGCATAATTGCGAGGAACTCATAAAGTGGTACGACAGAGACGACCACAACAACTTTGACGTGTGTGCGGATGACCATTGCCAACGTTATCAGGGACTTACACGCGCTTCTACGGATGCCGTAAAGCAGGCTATAGACGAGACTTGGGGAGAGATTCTGTCTTACGAGGGCCATATCTGCGACGCCCGTTTCTACAAGTGCTGCGGCGGTATGCTGGAGGAGTTCGAGAATGCCTGGGAGGATACCCATCACGATTACCTTGAGGTAGTCAGAGACAGCGAGGAGAGTGCCAAGATGGAGGCCGCTTTCCACAAGTATGGCAAGGATGCCACCACAATCCTGGACCTCAGGGACGAGGGCAAGGCTGTTGCATGGATTCACAGTTCTCCGGATGCGTTCTGCAATACGACAGATGCCAAGATTCTGAGCCAGGTGCTGAACAATTACGACCAGGAGACGGCGGATTTCTATCGCTGGAAAGTGAAATACACGCAGGAGGAAATCTCCAGCCTTGTGAACACCAAGAGCGGCTATGACTTTGGCCAGATTCTGGATCTTGTTCCAATTGAAAGGGGAACCAGCGGAAGGCTCATCCGTCTGAAAGTGGTTGGAACAAAGAAGACTATGATAATCGGCAAGGAGCTTGAAATCAGAAGGATCCTGTCTCCGAGCCACCTATATAGCTCCGCCTTTGTTGCCTACAGGCTGGATGAAAAGGGCAAGACTCTCAAGGAGGGTTCTTCTGAAATTCCTGCCGGTTTTGAACTTGTGGGAGCAGGCTGGGGACATGGCGTGGGACTTTGCCAGATTGGCGCTGCGGTTATGGGTGCCAAGGGTTATGCGTACGACGCTATTCTCCGCCACTATTATCCGCATGCGGAAATCCTGAAGAAATACTAAAAAACAGATAATATGGACAAATTGAACAATCCTTCAATCCCTCAGAAAGAGACAAAGAGGAATCCATGGCTCTGGGTTCCGACGCTTTATTTTGCAGAGGGCATTCCTTATTTCATCGTGAACACTATTTCTGTTCTGATGTTCACCAACATGGGTGTGCCTAACGACCAGAACGCCAGGTTTACCAGCCTCCTGTATCTGCCTTGGCTGCTTAAGTGCCTGTGGGGCCCATTTGTAGATGTTGTAAAGACAAAGAGATGGTGGATTCTTTCTATGCAGCTCCTCATGTCGGCGGCGTTCATCCTGCTGGCGGTAACCATGCCTCATCCGGATGCGGCAACCATCGCTGAGAAAAGCACCAGCATAAGCCTGTTCTACACCACGCTGATTATCTTCCTGATTACGGCCTTTGCTTCCGCTACCCACGATATCGCGGCAGATGGTTTCTACATGCTGGCTCTGCCTCAGAATCAGCAGAGTGCGTTTGTGGGAATCAGGAGCACATTCTACAGGATTTCTTCCGTTTTCGGCCAGGGTGTGCTTGTGGCTATTGCCGGTTGGCTGGAAAAGCAAGGGGATGTTCCAAGGGCATGGCTGCTTACAATGGTTATCACCGCCGTAATCTTTGGTCTGGTAACCCTTTACCATACGTTTGCAATTCCTCGTTCCAAGAGCGACAAGCCTAATATCCAGTATGATGAGAACGGCAAGGCCAAGGGAATCTGGTCTGACTTTGCACGGTCTTTCGTGACCTTCTTCAAGAAGCCTCTCGTATGGCTGGGTATTGCTTTCATGCTGCTTTACAGGCTTCCGGAGGCATTCCTGATCAAGATGATTATGCCGTTCCTGAAAGATGCTCGTGCGGAGAATCTTGTAGACGGTTCTTTCATTGGAGGCGGACTTGAACTTCCAACAGAGACTATCGGATTGGCTTACGGAACAATTGGAGTTGTGGCTCTTCTTGCCGGAGGTATTTTGGGTGGTATATATGCCTCAAAGTTAGGCCTTAAGAAATCTCTCTGGCCTATGGCCGCATGTATGATATTGCCATGTCTTACTTTCTGTTATCTGGCTATATTCCAGCCTACAAATATCATTGCAATCATCATTGCGATTGCTATTGAGCAGTTCGGATATGGCTTTGGATTTACGGCTTACATGCTGTTCATGATGTACCTGTCGGAAGGAGACTTCAAGACATCGCACTACGCTTTGTGTACTGCGTTTATGGCTGCCAGCATGATGATTCCGGGATTCTTTGCCGGAGATCTCCAGATGGCTGTTGGCTACAAGACGTTCTTCTGGATTGTGGTTGCTTGCGGCGTTGCCACAATGCTGGTTACCTTCCTTGCCAAGAGAAAGGTAGACGCTTCTTACGGAAAGAAATAATCGCTGAGGATAATTAAGAAACTTTTGAAACAGACAATTATGAAGAAGATATTTGCCATACTGCCGATTGTACTTGCTTTTGCCTTGATTTCTTCAGTTTCCGCGAACTGCCAGAACAAGTCGGAAGCAGGGAAACAGATAGAGCACAAGTGCAAGAAAAACCAGAAGGTAAAGCCGGGTATTGAGGTACTCCGCGACAGTGGCTTCAAGGCTGTCAAGGGAAAGAAGATAGGCCTTCTGACTAATCCTACCGGAGTGGATTCCGAGCTGAATTCCACGATAGACATTCTGCATAATGCTCAAGATGTCAAGCTGGTTGCTCTGTATGCTCCTGAGCACGGAGTAAGGGGAGACATCTACGCGGGTGCTTCAGTCAAGGACGCGAAGGATTCCGCCACCGGCATTCCGGTTTATTCCGTTTACGGCAAGAACCGCAAGCCTTCTCCGGAGTTCCTTAGCAATGTGGATGCGGTTGTGTTCGATATCCAGGATATCGGATGCCGCAGTTACACATTCGTAAGTTCTATGGGACTTATGATGGAAGCCTGCGCAGAGGCCGGCAAGGAGTTCATCGTTCTTGACAGACCGAATCCGCTGGGAGGAGAGAGGGTAGAGGGAAACCTCGTTGAGGATGGATTCTACTCCTTCGTGAGCCAGTTCAAGATTCCTTACATCTACGGACTTACATTGGGTGAGCTGGCAAAGATGCTTAACGGCGAGAAGATGCTCAAGAACGGGGTTCAGTGCAAACTTACCGTAATCCCGATGGAGGGATGGCACAGGAATATGCTCTACGAGGACACAAAGCTTCCTTGGATTCTGCCTTCTCCACAGGTTCCGCAGATTGTAAACGCATACTATTACCCTGTCAGCGGCATTATGGGAGAA
>JAFZMA010000031.1 GCA_017551215.1 Bacteroidales bacterium
CAGGGTTCTTTGTGGTTCTTTGTCATTTTGATGGGAGCCATCCTGCTTCTTCAGATTCTGCTCCGTCTTTTTGCCGCATGGTGGGAGAAGATGAACGTGGTAAAGACGCAGAACATACTGCGCCGCAGCCATTTCGCACACGTTCTTTTCAGCAAGTGGAAAGGCAAGGAGATGTTCCATAGCGCAGATACCGTCAACCGTCTGGAGGAAGACATCAGGGTTGTTACGGAGCTTCTGTGCGTGAGGGTTCCGGATGTTTTTGTTACTGTCTGCCAGCTGCTTGCGGCTTCTGTCTACGCCATTGTCCTGGCTCCGGGCCTTCTCTGGATGGTAATTGCCCTCATGGTTGTGGCCATTGTGGGCTCCCGCCTGTTCTTCCGTAAGCTCCGCACCCTTACAGACAATATCAGAAAGAAAGACAGCCGTGTGCAGCAGCTCTTCCAGGATAACCTCCGCCTGAGGGATCTGGTTCTTATGCTGTTTGGCCCGTCCAAGGTTATGGGAAGGCTGGACAGTGAGCAGAAAGACATTGAGACCCTTACCCGTAAGCGCCTGTTCTACAATGTGGTGGCAAGAGGCTTTATGGGCCTTGGCTTTATGGGCGGATATGCCGCTGCCTTCTTCTGGGGTGTATTCGGTATAGCGGCCGGGACAGTTACTTACGGTATGATGACCGCCATGCTTCAGCTGGTGGGGCAAGTGCAGCGCCCTATATCAGACATAGGCAGGGCAATTCCGGCATTCATACACGCCGTAACCTCCATAGAGAGGCTCTCCGAACTTACTGACCTTCAGCAGGAAGAGCAGGGGAATGGAATTGTCTTTGAAAACGCTCCGCAGATAACTCTCAAGGATGTATGCTTCTCCTATCCGGATTCGGACGAGAAGGTTCTCAATAATTTCTCCTGCACATTCCCGTCCGGAAGCCTTACCGCTGTAATGGGCTTGACCGGAGCCGGAAAGAGCACTCTCATGCGCATTGTCATGGGTCTTCTTTCTCCTACCTCCGGTACGGTGGAAATATCCGGAGAAAAAGACGGAAAACATCAGACAGAAACAATTTCTTCCAAAACAAGGGAGAACTTCATGTATGTTCCTCAGGGCAATACGCTTCTTTCCGGAACCATCCGGGATAATCTTCATCTTGTAGATCCACAGGCAGATGACACCCGGCTTAAAGAAGTGCTCCTGAAGGCCGAGGCGGGCTTTGTCCTGGATCTTCCGGAAGGTCTGGACACCAAGTGCGGAGAAGACGGCTCAGGCCTTTCAGAGGGCCAGTGCCAGAGAATCGCCATAGCAAGGGCATTGCTTAAAAAGGGCGGAGTGCTTCTTCTTGACGAAGCTACCTCCGCCCTTGACAGCGCAACAGAAGGCCGTCTGCTGGAAAACATCTGCAGTACCTATCGCGGAAAAAAGACCATAATCTTTATTTCCCACAGGGATGCGGTGGCATCTGCAGCAGACAGTATCCTCCGCCTGTAATTATTCAATCTTTATAAGTTCCTGAACCAGTGTTTGATTGCCCTTCTTGTCGTAGAGCACGTTCTTTACAACGCCAACGCCTTTCTTCATCCACATCTTGCAGGTCCCTACCTGTTTAATCTTGATGAAAAGGCTTACCTGTGAAACATAGTTATATTCAAGAACCCAGCAGTCGAAAGAGCCCGCAGGAGTCTCAATTGTCTCCTGTCCGGTAAACCTTACATTGGAATATTGTCCGGATGCTCCCAGAGACTCTATGGTGATGGAGCAGTCTCCAAGATCTTCTCCAACTTTCGGATCTTCTGGCAGAATAGGGCCGTGTCCCTTTACGCTCAGGCCTGGTCCGTACTGGCCCATCATAGCCCTTGCGTTGGTGTGGAAATAACCCTCTGCAGTCCAGACATTGCAGCCTACAGGTTCCTGAGCAACACCCTTGATAGAAGCAATCTCCACGTTAAAGGTAATGGTGGTCTTTTCGTCTTCTGTCTTGCTTCCAATAATATGGTACTTGTAGGTGTCTCCAGCCTTTCCGGCGTTGGTCTGGGCGTAAGTCAGCACCTTGCCCGGAGTAGAGCAGAACCAGGTCTCAACCTGTGCGAATGCGCCAACACTCATAAATAGCGCTGCCGCAAATATTAAGATTCTTTTCATGATGTTTTTTCTGAGAATTTACTTCTTTATGAATTCTACGCGGCGGTTCTTTGCCCTGCCTTCTTCTGTAGAATTGTCTGCTACAGGCTCGTGAGAACCCTTGCCTACTGCACGGAGGTTGAATGAATCAACGCCCATTCCCTCGAGAGCCTTGACAACAGCCTCTGCCCTTTGCTGGCTGAGAGGATCGTTAACCTTGTCTGATCCCTGGTTGTCGCAGTGTCCCTGAACCTCGAACCTTACGCTCGGGTTCTTCTTCATATAGTCTGCAACTTTCTTGATTTCATCCATGCTCTCAGGCTTTAGATCTGCCTTTCCGGAAACGAACAGAATGTTGTTTGTAACAAATTTTCCGCTCTCAGCGATGGCCTTTGAAACAGCATCCATATCTGTTACAGTCTGATCATAGAGATCCATAGCGCCTTTGGCATAGCGGAAGTTTGTTACATAATTATTGTTGCCGTTGAATCCGCCCCATTCTGCCTGATGGATTATCATACGC
>JAFZMA010000032.1 GCA_017551215.1 Bacteroidales bacterium
GATGCGTTGAAAGATTTCAGCGGAGCGGATATAGCATATTGCAATGCCGGAGGTGTAAGGTATGAAGACCATCCTGCAGGAGACTTTACGGTGAACGATGTTCTCCGTCTGGATCCGTTCGGAAACACTGCAGTTATAGTGAACGTTACCGGTAAAGAGCTTAAGGACATGCTGATAGCCTGCAAGATGGCGGATTCCCACGGATTCCCGTTCACATCCGGAATCTCCTGCGAGGTTACCTATACAGACAAGCAGCAGAGCGGAATCAAGGATCTGAAACTGTTCGGACCTGACGGCAAACCTCTCAACCTCAACAAGAAATACAAGGTGATTGCCAATTCCTACGCCATCATTACAAGCGATGTCCCGGGGGACGACCAGGGAGAAGACATCAACGCAGGCACGGCAGACATACTGATGAAGTATCTGGAAAAGATGAAGAAAGTCAACTACCAGGGGCGCAAATGCCTGAAGGAAAACTATTGATAATTAAAACCGCAAGAAAATGATTATAGGAATTATCATTCTGGCCCTTATAGTGATTGTGGGTCTCTACATCTACTCCACGCAGAGAAGCCTTGTGAATCTGGATGAAAAGGCCAACAATGCCATAAGCCAGATTGCCGTGCAGCTCAACTCCAGATGGGATGCCGTAAGCGCTCTGGTAAAGCTTACAGAGAAGTATTCAAAGCATGAGCACGACACTCTGATCGATACCATCACCCAGAGGCGTCAGACAAGCGTTGCCACGGCAGAAGACGTCAACAACCAGCAGAGCGCTATCGGGCAGGTGCTTGGAAGACTTATGGCTATCGGCGAGCAATATCCTCAGCTTCAGGCAGCTGAAGTTTACAAAGACACTATGGCTTCTGTCAGGGGCTATGAGGAAAACGTCAGGCTGAGCCGCATGGTTTACAACGACTGCGCCACCAAGATGAACCGGATGGTAAGGCAGTGGCCAAGCTCGTTCGTGGCCAGTATGCTGCACTTTGGAAAGAGAGAATATCTTCAGGCAGACGAGGCAAAGAAAGATTTCCCAACGGTATGAAACACTTATTCATTTTCTCATGCATTATGTCTCTACTTAACTTTTGTTCAAGAGGCGGATACATAAGCGGAAACATCGCTGAGGGAGACAATGACAAGCCGGAAGGTGCCGTTAAGGCCTACGAATATTCCTACAGTGGAACCATGGCTTTCCCTATAGACTATTACAAGCTTTCCATGCTTGAAGACGGAACTGTACAGCTTGGTTATTCCCACGATGACAACGATATACATCTTGTCAGGGTCCCAAAGGAGGCTCTCTCAAAAGTTGCCCGGATCGCTGAGGATTATTCTCTTCATAAACTCAAAAGATCCTACCGTCCGAGAATGGAAGTTTATGACGGCTACGGCTGGCATGTATACATAGACTACGAAAAGGGAGGCATCTCTTCCGGAGGCACCAACGCCTGGCCTAAGAAAGAGTTGGATCAGGGCATTACCTGCATTAACAGCTATCTGGACTCTCTGTTCAAGGCCGCTGTGCCTCAAGACAGTCTGGGCGTTGCCCATCATCACGACTGGGGAGACTAGCAATGACACGGGTGCACTATTGGGGCAAGTTCCCTTTTATCGGAAAGGACTTTATAGCCATCAACCTTTTCGGGCTTATTATCGTGCGCAAAGGTGCCTTCTTTCCTGAATCATCCATAAACCACGAGAGTATACACACGGCCCAGCAAAAGGAGATGCTGTTTGTCTTCTTCTATCTGTGGTATGTGCTGGAATGGCTCGTCAGGCTACTCTGCTGTTTTTCAGCCAGGAAGGCCTACTTCAGAATCAGCTTTGAAAGGGAAGCCTACGCCCATGAATACGAATCCGATTACCTGCAGAACCGGAAACTTTTCAGTTGGGTGAAGTACCTGCGTAGGAGCGATGGCGTCCGGTAATTATCTGAACGTTACAGGGAAATCAAAATACGTGTTTGGATAAGGCTCGTTGCGGAGAGTGAAATGCCACCATTCGGAATACAGCGGCCGGAATCCGTGCCTTAGCATCGCCTGGCGGAGTATCTGGCGGTTTTCTCTCTGCTGTTTTGTCAGATTTCCCACATAGTCCGGATGTGAACAAGGATCCAGCATATCGAACGTTCCTCCCATATCCACTTCCTTTCCGGTTTTCATGTCAAAGAGGGTAAGGTCCACTGTGCTGCCGCGGCTATGCCCGGAGCGTGTGGCAATGTAGTCTTGCTTGAACAGAAGGGCCTTGTCCAGATTCGGATAGAAGGCTCTTTTCATTGTGGTGTCCTTGTCCTTTGCCCAACGGCAGAAATGAGCCACAGCCCTTGCCGGACGGTAGGCGTCATAGACCTTGAGGCGGTAACCCTGAGCCTTCACGTCATCGCTTACGGCTTTCAGCGCCTTGGCGGCTTCCTTTGTCATTAGGACGACAGGCTCCAGATAGCCGTCTATCCTGGATCCCACAAAGTTATAGGTAGTGTAATACCTTACCTCAACAATCACGTCCGGAACCTCTTCAGTAAGCACCACAAAACCGCTGCGGTCCATAATATCCGGTCCTTTTGCCCCGGTTTTCTTCTGCTGGCCGCAGGCTCCCAGACACATTATCATGCACAATGCAAAAACAGCAAATCTTTTCATAATCCAGAATCTGTTTAAAGACTGTTATTCAAATGTAAAAATACAAAAAGTGCCGGATTTATGCGGCAGCATGGGTGGAAATGTTTTAATTTTGGGTAACCAATTCTCAGCGATATGATTAGAAAAGCTTTTATCCTATTCTCAGCGATAGTATTCGTTGCCGCCCTTGTAATTTCCTGCACCACTCAAACCGCCAAGGCTCCCGCTCTCCGGGTGGGAATGCTGAACGGTCTTGGCAGTGGCCACACAAATATGACAGAGGCATTTGAAGCCGCTCAGCTAGACAGCCGCATAAACATTCAATATATTACCAGTGCAGACATAGCTGCTGGTGTGCTGAACAACCTGGATGTATTGATTATCCCGGGCGGAGCTGGCAGCATGCACACTTTCAGCCTCGGTGAGACTAACATAAAACTCATAAAGGAATTCGCCGGGAATGGCGGAGGGATTCTCTGCATCTGCGCCGGAGCCTACGCCCTGAGCCACACTCCGGACTATGCCTGCTTCGGCATGAACGGAGCCCAGGTTTATGACCTGGACCATTCCTCCAGAGGCCAGGGACTCTGCAGCATCGCCCTTACGGAAGAAGGCAAGAAACTCTTCCCGGAACTGAAAGACATAGACACTCTCCATATTCTCTTTGAAAACGGCCCTATGCTCATCCCTGCGGACTCTGCAATTTTGGCGGAATCTCCGGCTACGCCATACACCCCTATCGCCCTAATGCTCAGCGATGTTCATACGGGAGCCGAATTCCAGCCTGGCATCAGTCCGGGCAAGCCGTTCTTCCTTGCAAACAACTACGGCAAGGGAAGGATTTTCACCTCCATCGGGCATCCGGAAGGTTCAGCTTCCTTCTCCTGGATGATTTCAAGAATCCTCTGGTGGTGTGCCGGAAAGGAAGATCAGGCATATCCGGTTGAGTACAAAGCCCCTTCAAATGATAGGGAAATCATAATGTCCGAGGCAGATCTTCAGAAAGAAGCTTCACTTTACCAAACATTTGTTTACGGCACAAAGGAAGAGAAACTGGAAGGCATTAACTGGATGATGACTCACCCGTCCTGGAGCATGAAGAGCTGGGCTCCTTGCCTTCTCTATGACAAGGATTTCGAAGTCAGAGGAGCAGCTGCCGCCTGGATTTTATCCACAGAACTTCTCACCGCCAGAAAAGACATAGAGACCTCATGCCAACTGGAAGAAAATCCGGTAGCCAAAGCCATAATGCAGAAAGCGGTGGAAGACCTAAACTCTCTATACAGATAATACAGCCCTTTCATATGTCTAGTCAAATGGGACCGTATAGCCGGTCCCATTATTTTGAGGAAAATTTGAGCAAAAATTGATGGGGATTTGACAATTATTTGAGGAAGAATTGAGGATTGTCAACATTGATAATTTATTGATACACATTTCTTTGCAACCGCAGGTAGTGAGATGATATTTGCAATGGAAACGTTAGACAAATACCATTTCAAACCATATAAAACCTGTTATTATGGAAGCAAAGAAAAACAGCAGAGCCAGCCTGGAAAACAAAAGGACACTGTTCTTTGAGATCGGGCTTATCGCAGCACTTGCGGTTGTACTCACCTCCTTCGAGTGGAATTCCGCCACCAAGGAAGTAGCATCCATTTCTGCCGGAAGAATATCCCTCATCGACGATGAAACAATCCCTATCACACAGCAGGAAACTCCCCCACCTCCAGAGAACATCAAGGAGCCGGTAATCAGCGAGGATATCCAGATTGTGGAAAACGACGTTAAGATCAACACTGAATTCTTCAGCCCTGATGACAACAACGAACCCATAAAGATTGTTCCGTATATCGAGCAATCCAACAAGACTGAAGATGAGGAGGTAGAAGAGTTTATACCGTTTGCTATCGTTGAAGACAAGCCAACATTTCAGGGCGGAGACGCCAACACCTTCACCAAGTGGGTTTACGGCAATATCGTGTACCCGGAACTTGCCATAGAAAACGGCATCCAGGGAAGGGTAACCGTCCAGTTCACCATAGACAAGGACGGCAGTGTAAAAGATGTCAAGGTATTGAGGGGCGCAGACTCCACCCTGGACAAGGAAGCCGTCAGGGTAATTTCCAAATCTCCGAAATGGAGTCCCGGAAAGCAGAGGGGCAAAGCGGTAAAGGTAAAATACACCTTCCCTATCATCTTCCAAATGAGGTAACCCTCAACCGGCACTATCAGCCCTGCCGTCTGCAGAAGTATGCTTGCACCGGCTTTATTCTGCTGTATGCTGAGGTTCATCTGCAGGGCGAGGGCCTCCTGGAGCAGGACGATGGCCCTTGCCTGGGCGATGGCCCTTACCGGGACGCATGCCCTTGCCGTTGCGCGCTCCATGCTGCTTTGCCCTTAGCTTGTTCTGTATCTGGGCCTCAACGTTGAAAAAGCGGGAGAGCTGTTTTGCGTCAAGCACCTTGGCAAACTTATCTATGTACTGGAGCTTTACGGCCTGGATTCTCTGTTGCCTTTCCACCTTCTCCTTTTCCATCTTCACAACCTCTTCAGTTGTAAGCTGTTTGCGCTCAGACTTTACCCCGGCCTGATCTGCCTGTGGCTTTTCACCCTTCTTCATTCCGCCTTTCGGAGGCATCGGACGATTTGGCTTTCCCTCTCCATAAGCCTCTCTCATAGCATCTGTGTAAGCTCTGTAAACCTTTACAAACTCAGGTTTCTGCTTGTCCGTAATATCCAGACGGTAAACCATTTCCTTAACCTTTGTCTGGAAGAATTTCTCCTTCATTTCTTCCCTGTTTCCTTTGTCCTGAGCTACCATGGTGAAAGAAACCAGCAGCATCGCGATAAAAATCAAACTCTTTTTCATAACCGTTACTTTTTGTCACTGCTAATAAGACAAGGAACTTGTAGAAATGTCAAGTTCTATTTGCTAAATTTGCATCGCGGAGGAAAAAGAAAGACAATGAAAAGAGCAAAGGTTTTCAAATACAGCGTTTGGGCTATTCTGGTTGTAATAATTGCGGTGCTGCTCCTGACTTGCCCGGGGAGAAAGGCTCACAGGGAGGCACTTATAGATGCTGTTGGCAATTCGCTTGTAACCAAGGCCAACCTGAATCTTCTGGGAGACGCCGCAAAATCCTTTAAAGCTGTCAATTACGACTTCTACAACAACGCTGTGAATCCATGCCTTAAGGTGATGGGTTACGGCCTGTTCAGCATAGGATACATACCGGAAGAGCAAGAAGAACCTCAAAAGAGGATTACCTGGAAGAGGGTTTCCTTCGGCATTCTTGGCCACGTTTTCGTCAAA
Source organism: Bacteroidales bacterium (assembly GCA_017551215.1). The sequence continues at coordinate 5,941 of JAFZMA010000032.1, forward strand.
GACAAGGAAAACATCTACCGCAGGTTCCCGCTGCTGGCAGAGCCCAAACCGGTTGTTTAAGGATGAATCCCGGTAGGACCATAATCCAAGCCCGTGCTTCCCAGCTTCCACGGATAATGGAAGTTCTTTCTGCCGCCAAACAGATAATGCGCTCTAGCGGCAACACTAACCAGTGGATTGGAGGCTATCCTTCCGAAGAAGTTATACTCAGCGATATATCTAAAGGATGCGGATATGTTGTTTCTGACAGTAAGGAAATCGTGGGATACTTTGCCTTTGTCCCCTCTCCTGAACCAACATACAAAAACATCTATCAGGGGGAATGGGTGGATGACAGCCTGCCCTACCATGTAATCCACAGAATCGGCAGTTTCCCGTATTCTCATGGCGTTTTCAAATCCATCATGGACTGGTGCTTCTCACAGGATCTTAATATTAGGATAGACACACATCGGGATAACAAGATAATGCAGCACCTGATCACAAAGGAAGGATTCTCATACTGCGGCATCATTTATCTTGCAAACGGAGACGAACGGCTCGCTTACCAGAAAGTATTGTAAACGTCTTTATGCCTTTTCCATATATCCGTCTGCATTTTTTCTGTATCTTGCGGGCCGTTAATGGTGAGTTGTCCGAGTGGCTGAAGGAGCCTGCCTCGAAAACAGGTTTGCAGTAACATGCAACGGGGGTTCGAATCCCTCACTCACCGCAAGAATAATGATGGAAGCCGGCAAAAGCCGGCTTTTTCTGTGTGCTCCCGCCATCTGGAAAGCTAGCTTTCCAAGGGGCGGACGCACACAGAAAATACGCCACAGGGTTTCCCCTGTGGCTTCCATCACCTTCTCTTGCAAGGGCCCCTGCGGCAAGCAGCCAGGGATGCCGGAGGGCGCAAGCCCGACGGAATCCAGGTGAGAGATGCTTTCCATATGGCGGGTGTCCACAGAAAATACGCCACGGGGAATCCCGTGGCTTCCATCATACTATCTTGCAAGGGCCCTGCAAACAAACTCTCTGAATATCAATTATATAAGCAAGTGAACCTATGAAAATTTCAACAGGTTCAAGTTAGCAAATGCCTGAATTTCAGCGGTTTGTCTTGCAGAAGCAATATGGGGGATTTGGAGAACAACTCTCTAATCTTTATATTTGTGGCGTTTTATGGCATTTATGCTTTTCTGAACTAATATTTGGAGGGGAGGATTATGAAGGGAATAATTCACATAGCCAATTCTGGCAACCTGACTTCTGGATTCAATAGCAGTAAGTACAATTCCAGGTTTTCCTGCTATCATATCTATCAACGTAGCGTAGATAGAGAGAAAATCTTTTGTTCTTCTATGGACGTACTGGTTTTTCTGACGATACTGAAGATGATTGCAAAGAGATTTAGTGTGGACGTTTATGCCTTGTGCATTATGCTCAATCACACTCATTTACTGGTAAAGGCTGCCAATGAAAAGACTCTTTCATATTTCGTACACGGATACACGTCATTATTCTCAAGACTGTACAACAAAGAACACAAAAGATCCGGAGCTTTGTTCAGTACTCCGTACGGACGCTCATGGAAATATAGCGACAAATATATCCGGAGTTCCATCGCTTACATATTCAATAATCCTGTTGAGGCTAGTATTTGCAAAAAAGCAGAAGAGTATGTATGGAACCTACTTGCGTTCAGAGATTCTAATCATCCATTTTCAGAACGTCTGGATATCTCTCAAAGTAGATCGTGCGTAAGACAAACCGTTAAAGAAATCAAGGCTGCATATTCAAGGAATGAGTACTTGAATTACACTGTTTTAAGACATCTTTTTAAGGGCACCTCCGAGAAAGAAGCTCTTCAAATCCGTGATCTTATCTTAAGCACATACAATCCCATTAATTATGATGCATTGTCTATTCTATTCGGAGATATGAAACATGCCATAATAGCCATAAACTCAAACACGGGGGCTGAATACGACATCGCTGAGGATGATTATATAAAACGCCTTTTGCCCAAAGGGGACTCGTCCTCCCACAGAATATCCACAAACAGCCCTGCAAGCAAAATCCCTTAAAATCAGCCACATAAGCAAACGAACCTAGGCAAAATTCGATAGGTTCAAGTTAGCAAGTATCTGAATTTCAGCAACTTGTCCTGCAGAGTCAACAATTGGTATTTGGAGACTAATTATATCAGAATCCGTTGACTTGTCTTGCAGAAGCCACAATTGGTTTCGGAGAAAAGTTACATCAGAAGCCGTTGAGGTTCAGGTAGACGGTTGGCAGCAGGAGCAGCAGGCCGATCAGCATAAACACCAGCAGTATCTTCCAGAACCACTTAAGCCAGACCTCGTATGGAATGCGGGCGACTCCCAGCACACCCATCAGTACCGCGGATGTAGGGGTGATCATGTTGGTAAATCCATCGCCGAGCTGATAAGCCATTACTGTTGCCTGGCGGGATAGGCCAATCACATCAGAGAACGGTGCCATTATAGGCATTGTGAGGGCAGCCTTGGCGGTTCCGCTCGGGATGAACAGGTTGAGCACGGTCTGTATTCCGTACATGATGGAAACCGTTCCGCCCTGGCTGGTTCCGTTCATGGTGTTAGCCAGGCCGAACAGTATGGTATCCATTACTTTACCGGATGTGAGAACTTCTATGATTCCGCCTGCAAGGCCTACTATCAGTGCGGCCGACAGAATGTCCTTTGCGCCGGAAATGAACTCTACGGTTATCTTGTTGGCGCTGCTTCCCATAGCTATTCCCGAAATGATTCCCATTCCCAGGAACAGGGCAGAGATTTCCTTCACGTACCAGCCATAGCCCAGCACTCCAACAATCAGGAAAAAAATGGTGAATGCCAGCACTCCGAGAATGAAATACAGATAGGATTTCCTCAAAGTGAGAATGCCTACAATCACATACAATCCTGCTATTACCGGTAGCCAGACAAATGTAAATTCCCTGCCGCCAAAGGTTACCGTTGTCTGCGGGTAAAGCACTGCTGCTATGATTATTACAGCTGCGGACAATATGAATATCACCCATGCGCCGGTTGGAGTCTTTTCCCCGAACTTCAACGATGCTGTTTCTGTCTGGCGGTTTCTCCAGTATTCATCTATCTGATATGTGGGACTCAGCTGCGGATTTCTCTTCACCCTTGCGGCGTACCACAGCGTGAATGCAATTATCAGAAGCGTAAGGATTACCCATACCACCATCCTGTACTCGAAGCCGGAGAACAGCGGCAGTCCGCTGAGGCCCTGGGCTATTCCAATGGTGAACGGATTGAATATGGCTCCGCTGAATCCAATATGCGCGGCAACATATACCATCAGTACTCCGGTAATGGAATCATAACCCATGGAAATTGCCAAAGGAACAAAGATAATGATGAAGGCTATAGTCTCCTCGCTCATGCCGAACATAGCTCCGAACAGGCTGAAAATGACCATCGTGGCAACTATTATGAGCCAATGTTTCTTTGCACGTTTCAGCAATGAGCTGATTCCGAAATCAATTGCCCGGCTGCTGTTCAGAATCTGAAACGCTCCACCGATAATCAGTATGAAAGCAATTATGGAAGCCTGCCTCTTGAAACCGTCCACAATGGAACCAAGTATCTGCCAGCTCTGCGGATTTGATTCCACCTGATGGTAAGACCCGGCCACAATCACGTCTTTCTCCGCTCCGCCTACAGTAACAGTCTGATGGTCAAACTCCCCGGCAGGCAGTATCCAAGTCAGGATGCCGCACACCAGCAGGACAAATCCTACGATTACAAAAGTATGTGGTATTTTCCTTGCCGCCTTCATACAGGAGAGATGCACCTAACCTGTTACCGCTTAGTGTAGCCGATAATTTCCACGTCTTTATCGGCGAGCAAAACCGTAAGCTTAGGGTTGTTGGTTGCATCAAGGCTTGTAAGCTTGTTTCTCTGGCAAAGCAACCATTCCAGTTTAGGGTTCTTGCTGACATCCAGAGATTTAAGCTGATTGCCTTCGCAATTCAGCAGTACAAGATCAGGGAGTTTGCTCACATCCAGACTGCCAATCTGATTGTTAACGCAATACAGATTCCTCAGCTCCGTGTTGTTGCTTACATCCAGGCTTGAAACCATATTCGTGGACAATGCAAGCTCGATCAGTTTTGTATTATTGCTTACATCCAGGCTTGGAATTTGATTGTTATTGCACTGCAACAGAACGAGTTCGGTATTCTTGCTCACATCCAGGCCGGTAAGGCCGCATGAAGAACAGCACAACTCCTTCAGGAGCGTATTCTTGCTCACATCCAGAGAGTCGATCATATTGGCGCTGCAATACAAATGTTCCAGTTTGGTGTTATGGCTAACGTCCAGGCTGGTAACCTGATGAGCCTCAAAAACCAACGCCTTCAGATTCGGGAAGTATTCAATACCTTTAAAGGAATGGAATGGCTCTACGTCTTCATAATCTAATGGATCCTTAAACACGAGTTCAGTTACAGTGTCTACTTCAGCCATTGAAACCTTACCGTCTGAATTGGCATCGAAATGTTCCCTGCAGTATGCAATGAACAAGGAGTCATCCATCTGGGTGCAAACATCCTCAACCTCAGGGAGAACGAAAGCCACCTCTGCCGGTTCAGCATTCTCATTGTTTCCTCCGCGATTATTGCAGGCAGAGACAAAAAGGCAAACCGCAAGAATCAGCGTCAACGCAAAAACGAACTTTTTCATATTCTATTGTATTTAGATATACTCCAAAGTTAAGGTATTTTATCTGAAATCACTTAAATAACTATTTGTATATTATTAACATCTTTTAACAAATTTCCTTTCCGGTTCAGGTTTCGGCAACATACTTTTGCCCCAAACCATGGCGATATGATACTCGACAGTCAAACCAACAAAGTCTATCTGGCAGCAGGACTCCGGAAATATGAAAAGGCCTGCTTGAACCTTCTGTATGAATTACATAACAATCACATTCCTGTGGAATACCTTAAGTACACGCAGTCCTATAAACATGTCTGGAGCCGCGACTATATGCCTATCCAGCTTCAAAAAGACAGATTTCTTCTCTACAAATACAAGCCTGATTATCTACAGGGCTATAAGGACTATATCCCAAGATACAAGGCCATTGCCAAGAATTTAGGCCTCAACCTCATTGTCACCGATATCATCTTGGACGGGGGCAACATTATCAAGTGCAAAGACAAGGTCATTATGACGGACAAGATCTTCAAGGAAAATCCAAAATATCAGAAACACAAGTTGATAGAAAAACTGGAGAAACTGATGAAAGTCCAGATTGTCATAATTCCATGGGACCGCTACGACATGTTCGGCCATGCAGACGGAATGGTCCGGCACATAACAGGTAACCGCGTGCTCCTAAACAACTATTCCGACATTGACACTGCTTTGCGCAAGCGCCTGCTGCAAGCTCTCACCCCTCATTTCATAGTGGAGGAGCTGGAATATGATACTCCGCGATGCAGCAAGCAATCCTGGGCCTACATCAATTTCCTTCAGACGAATAGTTGTATATTTGTTCCAGGGCTTAACATCAAGGAAGATTCCCTGGCTTTAGCACAGATTCAGCACTATTATCCTGATTATAAAGTCCTTCAAATACGAGGCTGTGAAGAACTTGTGCGCGATGGCGGAGCCTTGAACTGCATAACCTGGAATATCCTCAGCGATATCCCGGAATGGAAAGAAGAAGTTGTTTATTAATCTTTTAAAATAATAACACGATGACCGAGAACATTACCTATGGTTTTGTAAGAGAACATTCTTTGTGTGGATGTCTTTCTGAGTTCAGTGGCGCAAATGGAAAAGATGATACGTCCTTATCAAAACCGTTTGAAGCACTTGCTACAAAAATGATTTGTGGCGGATATATTAAAGTTAGGAAAGAATATGCCATATTCATTCATACTGTTGAATTCTACTACCACGAAGAAATACCGCAAGGAGGGAAACAGATAAAAGACGAAATAGTATATCATCGTAATCAGCGGTTTGATAATAGAAACGTCCCTTATTTCCCGATAATGTCATTACACTCTCATTGGTCTGGTTTTGATATTACGTTTGAGAATCCGGAAAAGCAATATCGAGCTTCTGCTTTAATAAGAAAGTATGTTGTTTACGACTTTAAACGGCATACCTTTATCAAACTGGATACTACTTCAGACAAAGAAAAGAAGAAAAAGGACAAGTATTACGTTGGAGAGATAAAGGACGAATTATTTGTAGATGATAGATCTTCTTTTCTCCAGTATTATCTAAATGGTTTCCCTATAAACGGAGAAGAATCAGGAATAATTTGGAAAGATATAGATAATACTTGTGCACGTTATTTACAAGTTAATTCTTCAACTAGAAGGAATGCAGGAGCTCATAAATGGGCTTTTAGATGTCAAGATAACGATGAGTATCTTTCATATATTAAAGAGCTGGCAAAAAGTATAGATAGCAAGTACTCGCAGAAATGATTGTGCTCGGCTGCGATTGCCAAGTGGGACGCCACCTGTAATGAAAAATACTGAGATTGCGCCGGAGGTACAAGCACATTGCTAAAACAATTGATGGGCATGGGGAATCGCCCTGCAAGATAAGTCGCTGAATTTCAAGTATTTGTTAATTTGAACCTATTAAGATTTGCCTAGGTTTATTTGCTTATGTTATTGATTCTCAGGATGTTTGCTTGCAGAGCATTCAAGGGGCTTTCAGAGGAAAACGTGTACGAAGAGAGCGTTTAATGGAAAAGTGGTAGGTTTTTGGGAGGGTTGGGATGATGGAAGCCACGAGCATGCTCGTGGCGTGTTTTCTGTGGACACCCGCCATCTGGAAAGCATCTCTCCGGGATTCCACACAACAGAATCCCTGGCTCTCCGGGATTCCTCACAACAGAATCCCTGGCTCTCCGGGATTCCGTCGGGCTTGCGCCCTCCGGCATCCCTGGCTGCTCGCCGCAGGGGCCCTTGCAAGGATGGGATGATGGAAGCCACGAGCATGCTCGTGGCGTATTTTCTGTGGACACCCGCCATCTGGAAAGCAAGCTTTCCAAGTGGCGGGCGCACACAGAAAAAGCCGGCTTTCGCCGGCTTCCATCATTGTCTTGCGGAGAGACAGGGA
>JAFZMA010000033.1 GCA_017551215.1 Bacteroidales bacterium
AGAACAACTCAAAAAGATGCACTAAAATGGAAAACACAGATAACATACTCAACGAAATGCAGCAGCAGCTGCGCCAGATGAAGGAAAAGCTGGAAGGAGAATCAATCGTCAACGACAAGCTCCTCCGCAACGCCTATCGCAAAACTCTCGGCAACCTCCAGAGAAAGGCTCTCTGGCAAACTATAATAGGAGTTCTTGCAATGCTCCTCTGCCTCAACCTCCTGAATGTGGGATTCTCTATTCCTTTTGTTATCGCCACGGAAGTTATGCTGGCTTTCTGCCTGGTAGCCACTATCATAATCAACAACAGGCTTCCTAACATGAGCACTGACCTTGTAACCGCTGCCAAGGGAATCGTACGCTTCAAAAAAGGCTATGTAAACTGGCTCTGGATTGGAATTCCTCTTCTTATCCTTTGGATTGGAGGCATGGTTTACGAAATCTACACAAATGGAAAATTCCCGGCAGAACTCAGAGCACCAATGCTCGTTGGTCTTGGAGTGGGTCTGGTAATCGGCGGAGCACTCGGCCTGATGATGCGCCACAACATCCTCAGCAAATCAGACGAGACCCTTGCCCAGATCAAGGACCTCACCTCCGAAAACTAGCGGAGATAGCTCTGGCGGAGGGGTTCCGGGAACTTCTCGATTGCGTACCGCAGCATTGTGCGGGGCATAGTCCGGCAACGGGTATCCAGAAATGACATCAAGCGTTTCTCGTCCCGCTTGCCGGCTTCCCTTAACAGCCACCCTACCGCCTTTTGAAGCAAGTCGTGAGGGTGGTTAAGCAATATGTCTGCAATGGCGTATGTGTCATCCAGCTGGCCCTTGCGGATGAAGGCCATAGTTGAGACAATGCCAATTCTCTGCTCCCAGATGTTCTTGCCGCTGCGGGCCAGGTCATACAGCAGAGTCCGGTCCTTGTCCAGAAGCCAGGCTCCCAACAGATTGTAGCAAGAGAGGTCCACAAGATCCCAGTTGTTTATCCTGTCCGTATGAGCCAGATAGAAATCTACGCACTGCTTCCGCAACGCCTCTCCCCCTTTCTTGCTGCGGGAGAAAATCTCCACCAGGCAGAGCAGGGCAGCCAGGCGAATCTCATGGTAATCGCTGAGGATACACTCCTCAAGATTCTCAAAAGAGACTTCTTTCCAGCACTCCTTTACCACTTGTCTCGTTACAGGCACCTTGATTCCCAGAAACTTATCTCCTTCCCCGTATTGCCCGGGCCCTGTCTTGAAGAAACGCATCAGCCCCGCCACCTGACTCTCGTCACGGTAGCGGAGCATCTTGCTCAATAGGATATTCTTATTCATGAATCTGGAGATACTGTTTTAGAGTTTCCACATAGTCAGTAAAGGCATTTCGCCCTTTTTCAGTCATCCGGCAGAGAGTGCAGGTCTTCTTGCCCTTGAAGGTCTTCTCCACTTGAATATACTCCGCCGCGGAGAGCTTGTCGAGCTGCACGCTCAGGTTTCCGGCCGTGGCTCCGGTCTGGGACTTGATGTACACGAAGTCCGCCTCCACCACGCCAATCAGTATGCTCATCACCGCAAGCCTTAACTCCGAATGGAGCAGCGGATCCAGCGGCTTGAACGTTGTCTGTTTCTCTTCCATAACACTTTGTGTTTTAATGAAGTTGGGTTATGGTTTACTATGCAGAAATCTGGCTGTTTTTGGCCTTGTTCTGGAGGATAAACCCAGGGATGACAAGCCCTATGACTCCAAGGATTGCGAATACCAATATCTGTGCAGGACCGTTTACCACCAAAGCCACAACTACAGATAATGCAGTAGCGATAACCAGGCAGGCAACAACGGACTTCATCTTCATAACCACTCCGGAGATAACTCCGCAAAGTCCCATCATCAATGAGATTACAAGAGTAAGGTCTACGTGGATGCTGGCTTCCGGATTAAAAGCTCTCAGTATGAAGTATGCAACCCAGATCATCAGATAGAGGCCGGTTGTAAAGATTCCGAACCACATCCAGGTCTTGCCAATAATTCTGCTGATCTCTGTGCTTGGGGCCTTCTCCTTGTTTCTGTCCATAACTATATTGCAAACCACGCTTATTGCAGTCATCGCGAACCAAAGAAGATTCCAGACAGGGCTACCGGTCTTTGACCAGAGGAAGTAAACAACTACAGAAGTCAGAGCCACCATGCATCCCCAGAGGATAAGAGGTTTGCCGGTATTTTTGGCTATTGTCATTCTGCTGCGCTCCATTGTCTCTGCGATAATCTTCAGAGAGTTTTCGGTTGTAAGGTTCTTAGTTTCCATTGTTAAAAGTTTTTGTAAGGTTAAACACTTTTGTTTGGATTTTTATCTCAGCGATTGCGCACTCCCTGATCATCAAATCCACTGCAAAGATAAACCAGTTTATTTTATAAACCAAATATTTTTGCAATTATTTTCAAAAAAATTTTCGACACCTATATAAAAATACGCGTATACCCTCAAAAATGCCTATTTTGTAGTCAGAAATCATCGCCGAGATGCATTTATGAGAAAGATTTTGTTTGTCTGTCATGGCAATATATGCCGCTCCCCTATGGCGGAATTTATTCTCAAGGCTATGGTAAAGGCCAAAGGGCTTGAGGATCTGTACTATATAGAATCCGCGGCAGTCTCCACGGAGGAGATAGGCAACCCTATTTATCCTCCGGCAAGACTCTCCTTAAGGCAGCACGGAGTGTGGTTTGACCCCGGGAAGACTGCAAGGCAGATTACAAGATCAGATTATAACAAATTTGACCTGATTATCTGTATGGACACCTCCAACCTTAGGCTGATAAAAAGGATAATCCCGGAGGATCCAAAGAACAAAATCCATCTTATGATGTCCTTTGCAGGCATCACCCGCAATGTTGCAGACCCTTGGTACACAGGTGATTTTGAAACCACATTCCAAGATCTGCTTATTGGCTGCGAGGCCCTTTTGAAGTAATATACCGATTACTGGGTATTGCCGATTGGATGGTGAACGCCTTACCTTTGCAGTGCAATTCAAATGAAATGAACCATACTGAAGAACACGGACACTGCAAGACTGAACATCATGACGGCAAAGAGTGTTGCGTAGATCATAGCCACGAGCATCACCATCATCACGAGGGCCTTGGAAACAAGATAATTACAATCATCGCGACAGTGATTCTTCTTGTTGCGGCTGTTATCGTTGAAAAGAATCTTAACCTCAAGACCTGGCAGTTACTGCTGGTTTATCTTGTGCCTTATCTTCTTGTCGGATGGGAGACTTTGAAGGAGGCTGCAGAGGGGCTTTTGAAAGGAGAGCCATTCAATGAGCACTTCCTAATGACTGTTGCCACAATTGGTGCTCTTTGCATTGGATTTCTTCCCGGATCAGAGAGCCAGTTTCCTGAAGCCGTGGTTGTTATGCTGTTCTTCCAGATTGGGGAACTGTTTGAGGGTTATGCAGAAGGGCAGAGCCGCAAGAGTATCTCTCATCTGATGGACATACGTCCGGACAGTGCACTTGTTGAAAGAGATGG
>JAFZMA010000034.1 GCA_017551215.1 Bacteroidales bacterium
GATGCAGAAGTTCTGGCAATGATGTACGATGCTTCTCTGGACAAGATCTCTCCTTACTACATGAATAGAGTCTACCACGATTTCCCGAGAAAAATAACCCGCGTATACTGGAACACAAGTTCCATAAGCAACTACTCAATGGGCTATTATCCAAGCTCTAACACTTACGTGCCGGATATGGATTTCGACGACTTTGCAAAGCTGCCATATTACTTCAGCAGATATCGCTATGATTACCGTACCAAGGGAGCTTTGGGAGGAAGAGTTCTGTACAAGAATTCCTCAAGGTTAGAAGAAGCGGTGATTGTAGATAATTATGCCGCCCCGGGGAAGGCTAACGAAAGTATGAGAATAAGGGGTGTTAATTCGTTAAAGGACGAATCACTCGAAAAGGAAACAGCAGATGAAGGCATTCCTATGCCGGCCAATACTGAAGAAGCCCCGCAGATCAGGACCAACTTCAACGAGACGGCTTTCTTCCTGCCTCAGCTTGTAACGGACAAAGAAGGAAACGTATCCATCTGTTTCACTCTCCCTGAGAGCCTTACAAGATGGAGATTCCTCTCCATGGCCCATACAAAAGACCTCAAGACCGGATATCTGAGCGACGAGATAGAGGCAAAGAAAGACTTTATGATTGCCCCTAACATGCCTCGTTTCCTTAGGAACGGAGACAAAACCACTATAGCCTCCACTCTTACCAACCTCTCTGACAATGACATAGAGGCAACCGTCAAGTTCGAGATGTTCGACCCTGCATCTGAAAAGGTATTCCATACCCAAACCCAGAAAGTAACGGCCACTGCATCCAAGACCGCCAAAGTAAGCTTCTCCTTTGATGTGGAAGACACATACGATGTAGTGGGAATAAGGATAGTTGCGGAAGGCGGCCAGTTCTCCGATGGAGAGCAGCACCTACTGGCTGTACTCAGCGACAAGATCCGGCTCGTGGAAAGCGTGGCCCTGCCTATCCGTGGCAACCAGAAGAAGGAATTCTCTCTTGAGAGCCTGTTCAACCACCACAGTCCTTCCGCCACCAAGAAGACTCTTACCATAGAGTTCACCGGCAACCCTGCCTGGTACGCCGTTCAGGCCCTGCCGTCTCTTGCAGAACCGGGAGACGACTGCGCTATCTGCTGGACTAACGCCCTTTATGCAAATGTTCTGGCAAGCAAGATTGCCAACTCACAGCCTAAGATCAAGAGCGTATACGAAAGCTGGAAGAAGAGCGGCCAGAACAAGGAAACCCTGCTGAGCAACCTCCAAAAGAACCAGGAGCTTAAGACCATACTTCTTAGCGAATCTCCTTGGGTTCTGGAGGCCAAGAGCGAGGAAGACCAGAAGAACATGATTTCCGTACTCTTTGACGTGATGGGTATCCAGAACACCAAGGACAAGGCCCTGAAGAAGCTTCAGGAACTCCAGAAGCCAGATGGCGGATGGACATGGTTCAAGGGAATGGAATCCAGCCCATGGATTACCGAATATGTTCTTACCCAGGATATACGCCTTATGACTCTCACCGGAGAAGACATGACTCCTCTTCAGAAGACCATGCACAAGAAAGGACTGAACTTCATGCATGACCAGATTCAGGACGAGTACGACTACATCCGCAAGTACAAGATCAAGACAAAGGGTATTTCATTCTTCGCTCTCAGATACCTCTACCTGATAGCTCTTGAGGCTCAGGTCAACAATGTAGAAAAGCCTGTAAGTCTTGTTCCTGGAAACCGCCAGAAAGCCTACAATTTCTTCCTGGACAAGGTTGCGGAAGCCCCGAGGAGCCAGGACATGCAGGAAAAGTCAATGGCGGCTGTAATTCTCAAGGCAAACGGAAACATGACCAAGGCAAATGAATACATCCAGTCCATCAGAGAGCATCTGACAAGTTCGGACGAGATGGGTATGTACTTTGCCTTCAACGAGAACCCTTATCGCTGGGGCTCCATGAACCTCAACGCACAGGTTGCGGCAATAGAGGCTTTTGACCAGGTTGCAGGCGACAAGCAGACCGTAGAGGAGATGAAGATATGGCTTCTGAAGCAGAAGCAGACCCAGATGTGGGGAACCTCCCCTCTGACCGCAGATGCAGTGTTCGCCCTTCTGGCAAGGGGAGACAACTGGCTTGCAAGCGAGGGAGTTGCAGATCTCACGTTCGCCGGCCACACAATCTCTACCAACAAGCCGGACGAAGAGGGCAACGCCCCTATTCCTGGACTTAACTACATCAAGAGGGCCTACACAGACAAAGAAAGTACGGATGCCAGAACAATTACCGTAGAAAAGAAAGACAACGGAATTGCATGGGGGGCCGCCTACGCAACTTTCTTTGAGAAGATCTCCAACGTTAAGGATAACGGCAGCAAGGAAATGAGCATAACAAAGGAACTCTTTGTAAAGAAAGTTAAGAAGGTATCCGAATCATCCGAATCCCAAGGCGCTCTGTCTTACACACTTGAGTCTATAAAGAACGGAGCTGTTATCAAGGTGGGAGACATTGTCACCGCAAGAATGGTAATCAAGGTGGACCGCAGGATGGACTTTGTCCAGCTCAAGGAGCAGAGAGGCGCATGCTTCGAGCCACTCACACAGATTTCAGGCTATCATCGCGGAGGAGGAACAGGCTATTATGAGGAGATTAAGGATGCAGCAACCAACTTCTTCTTCTACTCTCTGGACAAGGGAACATACGTTCTGGAAGTCAACTA
>JAFZMA010000001.1 GCA_017551215.1 Bacteroidales bacterium
CGTAACTCTTGCCGGTGACGAAAAGATAGATTTCTATAGCAACATTTAGAGATGGGAGTACGTAAATTCAAACCGGTAACACCCGGTCAGAGAAACAAGATAATCAGCGCATTCGACGATATTACCTGCTTCACTCCTGAGAAGAGCCTTCTGGAGCCTCGCAAGAGCAGTGGCGGACGTAACAACGAGGGTCACATGACCATGCGCTATATTGGTGGCGGACACAAGAAGATGTACCGTATCATAGACTTCCTCAGGAACAAGGACGAGTACACCGCTACCGTAAAGACAATAGAATACGATCCTAACCGCAGTGCAAGAATTGCACTCGTAGTTTATCAGGACGGAGAGAAGCGCTATATCATAGCACCTAAGGGCATCCAGGTCGGACAGGTTATCGCTTCCGGCAGCGGAGTTGCCCCTGAGGTTGGAAACACTCTCCCTCTTGCAGAGATTCCTCTTGGAACAAACGTCCACAACATTGAGCTCATCCCTGGACAGGGTGCCGCAATGGCCCGCAGTGCAGGATGCTACGCTCAGCTGGTTGCACGTGAAGGCCGTCACGCAGTTCTTAAGCTCCCTTCCGGCGAGACAAGAATGGTGCTGACTACCTGCCGCGCCACTGTTGGAATTGTTTCCAATCCGGATCATAATCTTGAATCCCACGGAAAGGCTGGCCGCAAGCGTTGGCTGGGCATCAGACCAAGAAACAGAGGCGTTGTTATGAACCCTGTAGATCACCCTATGGGTGGTGGTGAAGGACGTGCCTCCGGTGGTCATCCGAGGAGCAGGAAGGGTCTTCCGGCAAAGGGTTACAAGACACGCAATCCTAAGAAGACTTCCAAGAAGTTCATCATTGAAAGAAGAAAAAAGTAACGGAATAAATTTAAGATTATGAGTCGTTCAATTAAAAAAGGCCCGTATATCGAGGCATCTCTGGAAAAGAGGATTCTTGCCATGAACGAGACTGGCAAGAAGGACGTTGTGAAGACTTGGTCTAGGGCAAGCGTTATTTCCCCTGACTTTGTAGGCCACACCGTAGCCGTCCACAACGGAAACAAGTTTATTCCCGTTTACGTAACCGAGAATATGGTAGGTCACAAGCTCGGCGAGTTTGCTCCTACCCGTACATTCAAAGGCCACTCAGGTAACCGCAAGGAGAACAAGTAATGGCTTTAAGAGTTAACGATTAAAGATTTACAGAAATGGGAAAAAGAAAAAGGGAAATGGCCGAGCGCCAGAAAACCATAAAGAAGCAGACAGCTGTAGCAAAGCTGAATGACGTTCCTACATCTCCGCGGAAAATGCGTTACAGCGCAGATACCATAAGAGGCGTAGAGGTAAACAAAGCTCTGGATATTCTCAAATATTCCAAGAAGGAAGCTTCCAACAAGCTCTATAAGCTCCTCAAGAGCGCCATTGCAAACTGGGAGAGCAAGAACGAGGCAGACCGCAAAGAGCTGGATAACGGTAATGTGATCGTAAAGACCATTATGGTCGGAGAAGGACGCACGCTTAAGAGAATCCGCACTGCTCCTCAGGGCAGGGCTGCAAGAATCCGCAAGCGCAGCAACCACGTTACCATCATTCTTGACAAGAAGGAAAACAAAGCCGCTGAAACACCGGCTGTAAAGGCGGAGGAAAAGTAATATGGGACAGAAAACCAATCCAATCAGCAA
>JAFZMA010000004.1 GCA_017551215.1 Bacteroidales bacterium
GAACTCTCTTGAATTCAGGATTATCGCTGAAGAAATCCACAAGGCATTTTGCAGCCACGTTTTGCTTAGGGTAATTGGCCACATCTATATTCTTTGCGGTTTTGCCGGTAACCTTCCCGTTTTCCACGGTGAGGACGGTATGGGTGAGCTTCTTGAGCTTGTTCACGTTCTGGGTAATGAGGACTCCGTTGTGAAGCTCTCCGCCATCTATCTGGGTATGTGAGTGCCCACCTATAATCAGGTCAAACTCAGGAAATTTGGCCGCCATCTCCACATCCGCGTCATAGCCGATATGAGACAGAAGGATGAACACGTCGCACTCGTTTCTCAGATAAAGGTACTTTCTTATGGTCTCCTCCACAGGAGCGAACTTCATACCCTTGACATTATTCGGATGTGTGGAAGGAATGCCGTTGAAATCGGCCTCCACAACTCCAAGTATGCAGATCTTCACGCCCTTCACAAAGAAGAACTGGAATGGAACAGACTGAATGCCAAGCTCCTGGTCCGTAAAGATGTTGGCGCATATATAAGGGAATGCAGACTCGTTAATGTTCCTTGCAAGACCAGCCTGACCGGAGTCAAATTCGTGGTTTCCGAAAGCCGAGCACATAAATCCCATCTGGTTCATCAGGGAAACCATCGGATAGGAAGCATCCGAGTAAATGTCGTTGATAGGGTTACCTGTGCGGTTGTCTCCGGCACTGATTACCATAAGAGCCTTGTCCATAGTCCTGAGGCTGTCTACAATTGCTGCCATCTTAGGCATGTTCTCAATTGCGGCATGCACATCGTTAACGGACACAATGTTTATGTCTGTCTTGTAGGATGCTCTTATATTACTCTGCGACAGGGCTTTGCTCCCTCCGCCCAGAACCATCAGGGCGGCTGCAAGAATAGATAGGCACTTTTTCATTTCCCTAAAGTTTGAAAGTTATGCTTTGGCCTTCGTTGAGAGGGGAATCGTCTCCGATTTCATGTCCTCTTCCATCGAATACCTTTATGCCGTTGAGGCAGGAGGTATCCATCTTCTTTTTAAGGATATATCTGAGGATGGCGTGCTTTGCGGTAGCACCCTTGAATATCCTTACTTCTTCTCTGTTGACTTTTACTATCATGGCTTTATCCGTTATTCTGTTGCTGGTTTTTCATCTGCTCCTGCATCTTCTTGAATTCCTGGAACTGTTTCCACTGCTCGAATTCCTTCTGCTGGTCAGGCGTCATTTGAGGTTGTTGAGGCTGAGCTGGCTGCTCTGGCTGCTTTGGCTGAGCCTCCTGCTGATACTGTGGAATCTGGATTTCAGGTGCTGGGGCTTGAGGCTCAGGAATTCCGGCCTTTGCGGCCTTCTTTTTCCTGGCTCTCTTGACAAGCCAGTAGACAAGGGCACCTGCAATCACAAGAAGAATTATGCCCAGGACAGGACGGTAGAACAGCCATGCAAGTGCAATGATTATCAGAGACCATACAAGACCAATGATGCCGCAGACAAGTCCGAGTCCGATTTCCGTAACCTGTCCAAGGAACGGCAGGACTTTAAGCAGAGTAGGAACAATGCTAACAATGCTTCTGAGGCCGGCAATTATTATGATTACGCCCAGAATTCTGAGCAGCCAGGTAATCAGGGTATTTGTGGCGTGCTCGCTCTCGAACATCTCCTCTGCGCTCTTTTCTCCCATGTACAGAACCTGGAACATCTTTCCGTTCTTGGCCTTCCAGGAGGTGAAAGTGTCTCCCATGACCTTTGCAAGGATGGATGCCTTTGCAGGGAGGTCTACGGTGAAAGTAATCCTGACGTCTCCAATCTCCGGCATCTGAGGGCTGCGGCCCAGGTAAACCACATTTCCGTTTACATGGGCGTATTTGTACTGGTTTGCTTCTTTGGCTTTTGCAGAGTCTGCAACAATAGGTGCATCGCTGAGGCCCCTTGCCTTTCTGACATCAGAGCAGGCCTTTTCTATGCTCTCCAGGATTTCTTTGCTCAGGCTTATGTTCAAAGGCTGCGAGTTGTGGAAAGAAGAGATTTGGGAGCTGTTGAGCCTGTATGCGCCAAAAGTTACGTTTTCTGCATTCTCTGTCAGGTCCTCAAACTGTGAATATACAAAGTTTACTCCCTGGTAATCAGGGTCTTTGAAATCGGAAGAGTTTATAGGAGAAAATGTCCAGTCCTTTGAATAGGTGTAGGTTGTGATTGTCTCCTGAGCTCCTCCTATCTTGTCTTTCTTTTCTGTCTTGGTGTGCTCTTCCCACTGATAGTACTCTACATTTCGGTTGAGTTTTACGGCAACTGCTCCGACATTGAATGTTCCGTCTGAAAGGGAGTCTGTGGTTGTGGCCAGAGCAATGGCGTGTACCAGCTGTCCTTCAAAGGCAGGGTCTACCTTTGCGGTGCTTTCCATTTCTACATAATTCTTCTCGGCATCCTTGAGCATCTTGGTGGTCTTAACCGCCCTGCCCTCGTTCCACCAGAGGAGAGCCGTTCCTCCAAAGAACATCAGGATTCCTATGAAAATTCCGCCCAATGAATTCTTGAGCCTGGATCCGTAGCTTGTACGGGTTACTTCTGTGTAAGCCATTTCTATATGTTATTATTGTTATTTTCTACTTTACAAATTTAACAAAATTTTTTCTTTGGGCTTTTTATTGTAAATTTGATGCTTTCAAATCATTCTCAATATGCAGGAAATCAAAGGCAGAATTTCTCAGATTGTGGGTCCTGTGGTGGACGTGTCTTTCGGCGGGGCGGAAAGTTCGAGTCTTCCTTCCATTCATGATGCGCTGGAGGTTATACGCCCGGATGGCAGGCTTCTGGTGCTGGAAGTGCAGCAGCACATTGGAGAGGATACCGTAAGGTGCGTGGCGATGGATTCTACGGATGGATTGCGCAGGGGGCTGGACGCCGTATGGACAGGAGGCCCTATAGCCATGCCGATAGGAGACCAGATCAAGGGCCGTCTAATGAACGTTGTTGGCCAGACCATAGACGGAATGGACCAGCCGTCCAGAGAGAACACTTATCCGATACACCGACAGCCACCTAAGTTCGAGGAC
>JAFZMA010000035.1 GCA_017551215.1 Bacteroidales bacterium
AACAATATGTCATACACTTTTGCCCAGAGGCACATCGGACCTCGCGAGGAAGATATTCGCCAGATGCTTTCATTCCTTGGCGTAAACTCAATGGAAGAACTTGTCAAACAAACCGTTCCTGAAAACATCCTCCTCAAGGAAGATCTCAAGATGGACGCTCCAATGACAGAGAACGCATATCTCGCTCATCTAAAGGAAATGGTTTCCCGGAACAAGAATTTCCGTTCTCTAATAGGTCAGGGATATTATGGAACAGGAGTTCTTCCTGTCATAATCAGAAACATATTCGAGAACCCTTGCTGGTATACTTCATACACTCCTTACCAGGCAGAGATTTCCCAGGGAAGACTTGAGGCCCTGCTGATTTACCAGACCGTCATCAGCTCCCTGACCGGATTCCCTCTTTCCAACTGCTCCATGCTGGACGACGCCCAGGCAGCCGGAGAGGCCATGAGGGTAATGTTCAACCTCCGCAGCCGCGATGCCCAGAAGGCCGGAAAGAACGTGCTCTTTGTGGATAATGAGGTGTTCCCTCAGGTAAAGAGTGTTATACGCACCAGAGCAGAAGGCCTTGGAATCAAGGTTGTTCTCGGCGATTGGAAAACATGGGAAATGGATCCTATGTGCTTTGGCGCCCTTATCCAGTATCCTGCCGCAAACGGAGAAGTCAGAGACTATTCCGCATTCTGCGCCAAGATGCACGAATCCGGAGCCATGGTAACCGCATACTGCGACATCCTCTCGCTTGCAGTGCTCAAGGAGCCGGCAGCCTGGGGAGCGGACATTGCTGTGGGCAGCGCCCAGAGGCTCGGACTTCCGATGGGATTCGGAGGCCCTACCGCAGGATATCTTGCAACCAGGGAAGAATACAAGAGAAGCGTACCCGGAAGAATTATCGGCGTAACCGTAGACCGTCTTGGAAACAGCGCCGTAAGGCTTGCCCTCCAAACCCGTGAGCAGCACATCAAGAGAGAGAAGGCCACTTCCAACGTATGTACGGCAACAGCCCTTATGGCAACCATGAGCGGAATGTACGCCGTATATCACGGACCTGAGGGACTGCGCTCCATCGCCCGCAACGCGGAACTCTTCGCCCATAGGGTTGCTTCAAAACTGAAAGACGCCGGATACGTTCTGGAAACAGAAGAGTTCTATGACACAATCAGCATCATCGGCAAGGGTGGCGAGAAACTCAATATAGAGGAAATCAAAGCCAAAGCCATCGCCGAGAAAATAAACTTCTGCTATACCACTTGCGGAAAGGTAAGAATCAGCTTCGACGAGCTCAGCTGCAAGGAAGAGGCTCACAAGATTCTGGGTATCTTTGGCGTGCAGCCTTGCTGCCAGTGTGGAGGCGGAGAGCACAAGGGACATTGCCCTGCAGAGAGGACTTTCATGAAGAGGGAGGCTCCTTTCCTGACACAGAAGGTCTTCAACTCCTACCACAGCGAGACCGCCATGATGCGCTTCATCAAGATGCTGGAGAGAAAGGATATTTCCCTTGCACATTCCATGATTCCTCTTGGAAGCTGCACGATGAAACTCAACGCCGCCGTGGAGATGATGCCGCTTAGCTGGAGCGAACTCACCAACGTCCATCCTCTGGCACCGAAAGACCAGGTGGAGGGTTATATGCAGCTCATCCACGAGCTTATGGCAGACCTCAATACCATCACTGGATTTGCAGCATGCTCTCTCCAGCCGAACTCAGGTGCAGCGGGAGAGTATGCCGGACTTACCACAATCCGCCGCTTCTTCAACGCTAACGGACAGACCAACCGCAAGGTTATGATTATCCCGACATCCGCT
>JAFZMA010000036.1 GCA_017551215.1 Bacteroidales bacterium
CACCTAAGGTACAGTTCTAAACCTTAAGGCCGTGTTCTTTCATCACAGGCTAATAAAGAAGACAGAAGAAAGGAAGATTGTCTCAGCGATAAAAGCAGCTGAGAAGGATACTTCCGGAGAAATCCGTGTACACATTGAAAGATGGTGCAAGGAGGGTGACCCTGTGGCCAGGGCCATCTTCATCTTCGATGCCATTGGGATGTTCGACACCAGGGACCGCACCGGAGTTCTGATTTACATCTCCCTGAAAAGCAGATTGTTTGCTATCATCGGCGATGTAGGTATCAACGCCGTGATCCCTCCGGATTTCTGGAACGGAATAAAGGCCAGCCTGTCTTCTTTCTTCTCTCAAGGTCTTATAACAGAAGGAATAATAGACGCGGTTCAGCAAACCGGAAAAATACTTAAGGAACACTTCCCAGCTTCGGAAGACAATCCAAACGAGCAGCCGGATGAGATCTCTTATGGCAGATAGGCTTTGCAGACTCTTTCTTGCAGTCTGTCTCCTGCTTATGGCAGGCGGCTACTCTTATGCCCAGAATGATGTTGCCCGCCAGGCTGCGGAACAGACTCTGCAGGATGTTGTAAAGCGAGACAGCGAGGGTCATCTAATTGGAACATCCTGGGGCCCGACAACTGCCACAGAGCATTATGTTCCAGTCTCCAGTCAAAACCTGAAAAACGCTGAAGAAGCCCTTAAGAAAGCCCGCAAAGAAAATTCCGGGCTTCCGTCCAGACCAAATCCACCTCGTTTGGTAAACGACTTTACCGGCATACTCACACAGGAACAGATAGACAATCTTACCATACGCTGCAACCAGTTTGCAAACAAGACATCCAATCAGGTTGCAATTGTAATCCTGCCCTGTCTGTACGGAATGAGCCGGGCGGATGCCGCCTACAAGATAGGAACATCCTGGGGTGTGGGCCAAAGCCAGTACAACAATGGTGTTGTGTTCCTTGTAAAGCCAAAGGTGGGCGATGAACAGGGAGAGGTTTTCATTGCACCGGGCAGAGGCCTGGAGCCTGTTCTCACAGACGCATTTACAAAGAGAATCATTGAGCTAAGGGTTATTCCGGCATTCAAGGAAAACGATTATTACAACGGCATTAA
Organism: Bacteroidales bacterium; assembly: GCA_017551215.1. The sequence continues at coordinate 1,115 of JAFZMA010000036.1, forward strand.
CGATGCCCTGAACATCATATTCCCTGTTGCCAGCGGAGAAATTTCTACGGACGAGTTTGCCAACCAGGAAGATGATGACGACGATGGCTCCTCTGCTTTTGCCGCACTGGTAGCCATTATCTTTATAATCATAATGATTATCCGCATGTCTTCCCATAACAAGAACAACAACTTCGGAAGCGGAAACCGCAGAGACGAGGACTTTACGGCAGGAGTCATTCTGGGCAATATGCTCAGCAGTCTTGCCCGCGGCGGATTCGGGCGTAGCGGAGGAAGTTGGGGAGGATCTTCCGGCGGCTGGAGCGGCGGAGGATTTGGAGGATTCGGCGGTGGAGGATTCTCCGGCGGAGGTGCCGGCGGAAGCTGGTAGCCTATCTTATGGTCTTGAGATTAGGCTTCTTTCCCCATCCGGAATAAGCTGTATTCTGGTCGTCTTTGGAAATCTTTGTGTCTCTGTGTACAGGACGTTCCTCCTCATTTGTGGAGTGCATGAACAGCCAGTCGTAGACTTTCTCCATGTAGAAATATCTTGCAAGATATGAATGGGATGCGCCTATCAGCCATTCGTATACTACTGCCACTGTCAGTGATAATGTCGGTGAAAACGTCGTAGAATGTAATCGGTTATTATGCAAAAAATTACCGATCAAGCGCCCGGAAACGGCTTTGGAGCTCGGCAATTTGTTTGAGGAGGTCGGAGAACAGCAGATGCTCACCGTACACAAAGTGCTCCAGCATTTCGCCATAGTCAGCTTCCCATTCCTTCAGGCATCTTTCCGGAGGGAGGAACTCAATTAATCCAGGATAGTCCTTGTCATAATCGGCATACCCGACATGATAGAACTTTCGGCGATGCTCCACAATCTTGCCATACAACTCCTTATCCGAGAGTGCCATCTTTCCGAATTTCGTATCCATCAGTCTCTCAAGGTCGTACAAATGACGAGTCATTCTGAGACTTCTCGGCTCCGGCTTCTGGAATTCCTCATTCAGCAGGAATGCTTTCTCCAAGAATGTCCTTGACGGAAGAACTACCGGTATCGTACATTCAGATTCTTGATCGTCATCCGGAAAATGAGCACTGATAATTGAACTGATGCTCCTCAGTTCAAATGGCTCATCCATCGAAAGGCAACTAATCTCAATCTTGACTCTTGACGGAACATATGGAGAACTGTCAGAAGATACGGAAGGATAGTTGACATAAATCACCGTAGGATCTGCGTCTGACGAAATAGGATTGCCGGCTTCATCAACAATCTCAGGTTTCACCTCATATCCTGAGAGCCCAAGGGCCTTAAGTTGCGCGTCAAGGTCTTCAGCAAGAGTGTCCACAATGAACTTGCGGCTCTTCTTGCGGAGATTCTTTAGTTGGGTATTGTTATCAAGTTGAGGCACAAAGAATCGATGATTGAGCGCCACGTCTATGTCTTCAGAAAACCGGTCAATCAGGTGCCAGCCCTTACTGAGCGAAGTTCCGCCCTTGAACTCCAGGTAATCTTTGCAAGAAGTCCGGAAAAGGGCGTTAAGCGTCATGCTCACCCACCAGTCTTTCTCAACCGCATATTCCGGAAGATGCTCTCCCGCCGCTGCCTGCTGAAGGATCACTTTACGCTCCAACAGTTCTTTGTCAATCCATTTTGTCATTGTTCGATCTCCTTTGCGATATTCCAAATTGTTTTTCTTACCCAGATGGGCGCAACTTTCAAGTCCTGTTCGAAAGTCTCAATCGGCAGGTTCCTCTGCAAAAGGCCTTTGATAACCGTACGGTGTTGATCGGTCACCCTGTTCTCTCCGATTGATTTCATCGCCTGGATCAGGATGGCCAGGAACTCGTCCTTGGCCGCGAAATTCTTCGGGACGCAACGTTTGAACGTAACGGTGCGTGGGCCCACTTCGATTTTGCGAGCCGAGCCCGATGTCAAATATACATAATTCATCGGAACCTGCGTGGAGAGTCCCAGCATATTCTGTGCAGTCTCCCCTGTCGGCAATACCTGGGCTTTATCTCTGCGGGCGATAGCTTTAACCAAATCGCCGACTTCCGGATAGAGAATGCCGAAACGCGTTTGAATAGGCTTATAATAGACTCCTTTTGCCATGCGGCAAAGAAGTCCCTTTTCTGCGAATTCCGACAGGAGACGGCTTATGAACACGTCGTTACCGGTCTTCGCAAAATCCGATACAAAGAACAGGGTACCTGCCGCGCTCTGTTGTATCTGCTGTTCTATGTCATCAACTATACGCATAGTTTCCAGGTAGAAAATTTTTGCAAAAATTTCTACCTGCAAATATAAGTGATTTCAATTATCCATGCAACATATCTCAACGGGAATCGAACATAAGACCTCCGCGACGCCATCAGGAACCAATGCTGTACGCTCCCCTATTTTTCGACAGCAACGAGGTCTCCTCAGACCAGTCGCTAACGCCCAAAAACAAGAAAAAACGAAAAATTTGAAGTCAGCCTATCTTATGGTCTTGAGATTAGGCTTCTTCCCCCATCCGGAATAAGCTGTATTCTGGTCGTCTTTGGAAATCTTTGTGTCTCTGTGAACGGGGCGTTCCTCCTCGTTTGTAGAGTGCATGAACAGCCAGTCGTAGACTTTCTCCATGTAGAAATATCTTGCAAGATATGAATGGGATGCGCCTATCAGCCATTCGTACCTCAGACGGGATGCCAGATGCTTTTCTTCCAGTTCCTTTACTATGACCTGAGATGCCTTTACGCTCACAAGCTTGTCTGCGGTTCCGTGGATAATCCACAGAGGAACCTGTCCCATTCCGGTTATGTCCTTTGCTGTAGTTCCTCCGCAAAGTGCCACGGCGGCAGCCACCCTATCCGGACATGCTGCCACAAAGTCCAGCGTTCCGTATCCGCCAAGACTCATTCCAAGAACATAAACCCTGCTGGTATCGTAAGGACATTCCACCTTCAGATAATCCAGTATAGCGCAAAGCTTCTTTGGACTCCACCATTCTCCGGGATTCTGCGGAGCTATTACAACCGCCGGTATCTTGCGCCCCCTCTCCAAGGCATCTATTGTTCCATAACGGCGGACTTTCTCCAGGTCTGCTCCGCACAAACTCTTGCCATGCAGAAATATCACCAGAGGAAATTCCTTTGCCGTGGTGTCTTTCTTGTCATATCCTTCCGGAGTGTAAAGCCAGAAATTGTAGCTCCCCTCAACCTTCTTCCTCATTGCCCTGAGCACCGGCTCCGTCAACTTCTTGGGCTTTTGTGGCTCTGCCACAGCTACACTATCCGCTACTTTCAATGTATCAGCAGTCTGTGCCTGCCCGGCAAAAGGAAACAAATAAAACAGACACAGCAGAATCAATATACCCTTATTGTTTTTCATACGGCAAAGTTACCTAAAAACTCTAACTGTTTTATGATTCTTTTTCTTAACTTGCAACAGAGATAAAAACATTCTATGAAAAACACTCTTTCTATCGTTTTCTTTTTGTTGTTCTCCGCCTGCGCCACTGAGTCTTACGCCCAGCTCACTCTGGTTAACGAGCCGGACAAGCCCTCAGTCCAGGCAGCGGAGATGACAAAATACGGTAAGTATGACGCCCAACTTTACACCGGCAGGGTTTCAGTGTCAGTCCCTATTTTTGTTTACCGCGACAGCCGCTTTACTATCCCCATCTCTCTGAACTACAGTTATAACGGCCTCGTAGCAAACCGCCAGGCCGGTATCGTGGGGCTCGGATGGAGCCTGAATGCCGGCGGATGTATCACACGCGAGGTAAGGGGAATTCCAGATGAGCTGTATGGGACGTTCAGAGATGTCTCCGGGAACCCTTTCGACACAAGGGACCTTCACGGATTCGACTACATACCACATGAAAGTGAACTGCCAAACCTCCTTTATGAA
>JAFZMA010000037.1 GCA_017551215.1 Bacteroidales bacterium
AGGACGGCGAGCCTATGTACGCTTCCTGCGACGTGGGCAAGCAGAGCAACACCACCGGTGGAGTGGGATACATGGATCCGGGAATGTACAACTACGGCCAGCTCTTCGGCATCAATCTGGACATGGACAAGAAGGCCAGAATCCTCACCCGCCAGAGCGGCTCATCTCACGCAATGCTGATAGTTGCCTGTGACACAGACGAGAACGACAACCCTCTGAAGTGGAAGTTCGAGAACAGCTGGGGACCTCAGGCCGGCAAGGGCGGATATCTCATCTTCACCGACAAGTGGTTCGACGAATACATGTTCCGCATTGTAATCAACCGCAAGTACCTGGACAAGAAGACCATCAAGGCTCTCGACCAGAAGCCTGTCATGCTCCCTGCTTGGGATTATATGTTCTAGGACCGAGAACTAAAGTACCTTATTAAAGATGCGGCGCATGAGGGGGTGAAGATTGTTGCAGCGCGTACCAAGATTGTTGACAAATCCGATACCAAGCCCCCCGTAGCGCAGAAGGATGTAGCCCCGTGGCCAAGATGGCTGCGGGGTTATGTTTTCCCGGGCAAGAAACTTAAGAGCCGTCTCCCGGTCAATATCCGCGCAGAAAAACTCAAGGACAGACTCATTACCGCCCCTCTTAGGGAAAACGGAAATTCGGCCGCTTTCTGCGCCAAGCAGAGCCGTTGAAAGCGCAAGGTCAGCATCTGGAATTATTTTGCCGGCCTTTATTTCCCCCACCCGGCAACCCACAGTTTTTATAATGGACGGACTTTCCTTGGCAAGCCTCTGAACCACTTCTTTCATCAGCGATGAAATACCGTCCTCAGCAGGCAGCATATAAACCTGAGATTTCTGGCTGTCCAGCAGAAAACGGACTTCCGGTTTTTGAACCTCCCCGCCTCTTGTTACCTCAAAGCTCCCGCAGATTTCCTCAAAAACGGATTTCACCCTCTTGGCCCCAACAGATTTCCAAGTTCTGGCAAAAGAGACCTTTCCCGTTTCTTTATGAACGTTATTTACATCATGCTTCCTGAGAACCGCAAAGAACTGGCCCTCACCGGGAACAAGCCCCGGCACAAACTGATACCCCCACTCCAGCCGAACCAAACCCTTTGGAACCGCCTCATCTGCAAACCCCAAGCCCGGAGCATCAATTAACGGAACATAATCTGCACCCAATTCCTCAGCGATGTATCTAACGTTGTCCGAATTCTCCAGATGATTGTATGTGCAGGTTGAATAAACAAGAATCCCGCCCGGACGCAGCGCCGGCCAAACATCCTCTATTATAGAACGTTGCAAGGCAGCGCAATCCTGAACTCCACGTATGCTCCAGCCCTCAACGGCATCGCTGCTTTTGCGGAACATCCCCTCTCCCGAGCAAGGCACATCCGCAAGAATCACGTCAAAGACGCCCTCCAAACGGCCCAGCTCCGCAGCTGAAGTGTTGGTTGCGATAACGTTCATCGCCCCCCACTTGGCAATGTTGTCCGTAAGTGGCGGAACCCTCTTCCCCACCGCCTCGTTGCAAATGACCAAAGAAACAGGAGCCACCTGAGTCTCTCCACCGGAAATTGGATGCAATCTTCTGGGGTAATCATTCAGGATAGATATCAAATGCGTGGATTTTCCTCCCGGGCTGGCACATAGATCCAGAACCGCCCCAGGATGTTTGTGGCAAGTGCTCTCCCGTCTCTGACGCAACGCCTCAAGAATCTTGTCTGCTATCAACGCAGGAAACATGCTGGAAGAATCCTGCACATAATACGCGCCGGCGTGGAAAGACGGGTCCTGTGTGAAATTCGGCCTTTCAGGAAGAAAAAAAGCGTTGTTGCACCAAGGTACTTGACGCATATCATCTCCCAAAGTGTCTTTCGGGAAATCTGAAGCTAAGGATTTTAGAGGATTCAGGCGGACGGAAACTGTCGCTGAGGAAGAACCATCTCCGAGTATATTCAGAAGAGCATCCGCCGCAAAGGCAGGCAGAGACTCGCTAAGAAGAGTTTTAAACAGGCGATGGTCTTCCACAACTATCTCATTTTTAGTCGCTTACAAATATTACTGCCGATATTTAAATAGTAATATTTGAAATCCATTGTCAATCAACCACTTACAAAGCACCATCGCCGTTCTTGATTTTCTCCGTCATCTGATCCAGGAGGCTCTGGATCTTGCTGCCCATCATGGCTTTGATTATGAAATTCATCTGGGCCTCCACGCAGACCTTTATTTTGCTGGAAGAGGCATCGTTGTCCTCAATCTTGAAGATGAGGGAGAAATCCAGAGGAAAGCCCTCCATAGGCTTCATGACAATACGTGAATACGGAACCCTCTCCGCAACCTTAAGCCCAAGATGCATTCCGTTGTAGTCTCCCTCCACAGTATCCGGAGTAACGGTAACCTTGTCTCTGTATTCGTCCGGAATCCGGTTCTTCATAAGAGTCAGATCCGAAAAGGAAGCGAATACGGCATAAGAAGGAGACTTTATCTCAACCTCCTTGCCTTCAAATGTTTCCAACGCCATAACAAAAGGTGTTTTATTCTTCTTTCAATACGCCGTTCCAGGTAGACGGATTAATTCTCCACTCCTTGAGCACATCCACGTGCTGGGCATCTATGTAGTTTTCCTTGACGGCCTCCTCCAGAAGAGAATCGTACTGGCAGAGCGTGTGAAGCTCTACATCCTTGTACTCGAACTCCCTGCGGCTAAGCGGGAAGTTGTAGGAGAAGATAGCCACCATTCCGAGAACGATTCCGCCAGCCTTGCGAAGGGCATCGCAAGCGGAGAGACTGCTGGCTCCGGTAGAAACCAGATCCTCCACAACCACTATCCTCTGGTTAGGTTCAATGGAACCCTCGACCTGAGACTGGGTGCCATGATCTTTTGGTTTTGGACGCACATACACAAACGGCTTTCCCAGAGCCTCGGCCACCATAATTCCCCAGGCGATGGCACCCGTAGCCACACCGGCTATCAGGTCTACATCCTTGTAGGAATCCCCGATAACAGAAACCAGTGCCTCTGTAATCATCTTCCTTTCAGCAGGATAGGTAAGAAGTTTGCGATTGTCGCAATATATCGGCGATTTCCAGCCAGATGCCCAGGTGAAAGGATTTTCTGCATTCAGCTTAACAGCCTTCACTCTCAGCAACTGCTGTGCAACTTTATTTTCAATGTTTTCCATAAACTCCTCGATCTTTTAAACAAATATGGGCCGTATTCCCACAAATGACAAATGTAATGAATTCTCCTCAATAATCCTACTATCTGGCAGAAATTCAGAATATTATTTGTATTTTTGCCTTACCTCTTGAAACGGAAGACCAGATGCTGAACATATATTTCAAAAAAAGAATACTCTCTTTATGCAGTAAGGAAGAAGTTCCGGCTGTTGCAGACAACAGATTTCTTCTCAGGCCATCAGAAGACTATGACCTGTCTCAAATCCCTTACATGATGGAAGACGACCTTTCTTTCCAGCATCTTACTGTAGAGATACCTGACGGCATGAGCCAAGAGGAATTCATGGACCGGATGCTTTCTAAGGTCAAGAGAATCAACGCAGGAGGAGGTCTTGTCGCCGATGAAAAAGGCAATTATCTGATGATTTACCGCAACGGCACCTGGGACCTTCCCAAAGGCATGCAGGAAGAAGGAGAAGACATCTCCCTCACTGCACAGAGGGAGGTAGCAGAAGAAAGCGGAGTTTCTGCCACTCCAAAGAAGCTCCTTGTGGTAACCCGCCACGCTTACCGAATGTACGGAAGCCTGAATGTCAAGACAATATGGTGGTTCAAGATGATTGCGGACAAAAACTCCGCTCCCCGTCCACAGACAGAAGAAGGTATAGAAAAATGCGAATGGGTAACTCCGGAAGACCTGGACTATCGTCTGGCAAACACCTACCCTTCCATACTGGATGTCTTTGACGCCGCCAGAAAACTTTAATCCCTCAAATCCACAACCTCTGCACCCGGATGGTCCGAAAGGATAATCTGGTAGCCGGATATCTTGTCCGGCTCAGCCTTTCCGGCACCGGTAACGTCCACCACAAAAGCCTGATCTTTCTTAAGGACAATAGTTATCCTCAGCACCCGGAAAGAATCTCCCTGCCCTGTAACATACACATCTGCACGCGTGTAATAGGCTTTCCCTTCTGGAGTTACGCTGAACTTGACGCAGTCCATATCCTTGACTTTTCCAGCAACTGGGTCAGATACCTTGACTCCCTTGCCAGAGCGGGAAAGAATGGAGAACGGATTATCTGAAATGGAAGAAGACGTGCTCTTGCGCCTCTGGATCACATACTCGTTAGTCTGAACGCTGTAAGAAGAAACCAGAGTTGGCGTATACTGGAACTCGCTCACTCCGTCCAGCTTCATATATCCCCTGTCTGCAGTTGCCACAAAGAATCCGCGGTTGTAATATGCGTTTCCTTTCTTGTCCATGTTGGTAATCACAATGGAAAGCTTGCGGCCAGAGAACACATAATCGGAAGCGGAGCGGAAAAGTTCCTCTCCCACGCCCTGAGCCCGCATAGAAGCTGTAGCAAAGATAATTGCCGTAAAGACAGCCAGATATGAAGCAAACCTTTTCATTTATCGTCCGTACTCGTTTCTGATCTCTTCCAGTTTTTCGTCCAGACTGAGAAGGTCAGGAATGAGACTAGGCCTTGGTTTTGCGCCGTCTTGTGGCCCCACAATTCCCGCTTTCTCAAGCTGGTCTATGAGTTTGGAGGCCCTGTTGTAACCCACGTCCATCTTCCTCTGAAGGAAAGAAGCGGAACCACCACCGGCAGAAACAATCAGACGCGCCGCATCATCGAACATCTTGTCCCTCATTCTGAGATTTGTCTCGCCGATAGGAACAAATGTTTCTCCCCCGCCATTACCGCCGAATCCACCTGAGCCATCCTCCTCATCTGGAGGTTCAGGCAAATACAGTGCCGTAGAATAACCTACCTGCTCGGCGATGAAGTTAACCACGCGGTTAATCTCCTTGGTTTCTATGAGAGCGCACTGAACTCTGGTAAGCTCGCTTCCTGTAGCATAGAGCATGTCTCCGCGTCCAATAAGCTGATTAGCTCCGCTTTCGTCCAAAATTGTACGGGAATCTATGCTGGAGCGAACATAGAATGCAATTCTTACAGGGAAGTTCGCCTTGATATTTCCCGTAATGATGCTTGCAGTAGGTCTCTGCGTGGCAATCACCAGATGAATACCAATAGCACGGGCCAGCTGGGCCAGACGAGTAAGAGGAATCTCCACATCCTTGCCTGCCGTAATAATAAGGTCCGCATACTCATCGATGATAAGCACAATGTAAGGCAGGAACCTGTGTCCCTTGCCCGGATTGAGCTTGTGCTCCAGGAATTTCTCGTTGTATTCCTTTATGTTTCTGACTCTTGCATCCTCCAGCAGTTTGTAGCGGTCGTCCATCTCCTTGCACAGGGAACGGAGAGTCTTCACAACTTTCTGGGTATCTGTAATCACCGGAGTTTCCTTGTCTTCAGTCTCCGGAAGGCACGCCAGGAAGTGGTTGGCAAGGTTGGAATACAGAGACAGCTCAACCCTCTTAGGATCCACCAGAACGAACTTGATCTCGGAAGGATGCTTTGTGTAGAGGAGCGATGTAACCAACGCGTTCAGACCCACGGACTTACCCTGACCCGTAGCACCCGCCATAAGAAGGTGCGGAGCCTTTGCAAGGTCGAACGTGAACACCTCTCCTGAAATGGTCTTACCCATAGCCACCGGAAGTGCGTAACCGCTTTCCTTGCTCCCCTCTTCCTTCATCTTTGTCTGCAGATACTCAATGCAGGACAGCAGAGAAACAACGCTAGGCTTATCGTTAGCCACCTCAATACCAACGGCATTTGTGCCAGGAAGCGTAACAACCCTCACGCCTTTGGCCGCCAGAGATAGCTGAATGTCTTCCTCCAGTCTCTTGATCTGGGAAACCCTTATGCCCGGAGCCGGAACCACCTCGTACAAGGTAACTGTAGGCCCCTTTGTAGCAGACACTTTGGACACCCCAATCTTATAGTTTGCAAGCGTATTTACAATCTTGTTCTTGTTGCGCTCCATCTCGTCTCTGGACACCTCATACCACTTATCTTTGTAGGTATCAAGCAGATCCAACGTAGGCGCCTCGTAATTTGAAAGCTCCAGGCGCGGATCAAAAGTCTTCTGAAGCTCCTCCTCAGTATACTCTCCCAGAAGCTCGTTGCTCTCCGCACCCTCAGTATCCTTAACCTCCAGAACTACATCTGCCCCGGCAGCATCTGAAGCCACATTCTCTTGAGCACCAGAGTCTTGGGACGAATCAACCATCCTTATCTCCATCTCCTTTTTGCGGCGCTCCAGAATCTCGTTTTCATCAACTTCAGGTCCATCCCCTTCAGGCAAATCCTCACCTTCTCCACCAGGCTCCGAAACCTCCTCCTCGCCTTCCCCTTCTTCCTCAGCGATATCTTCCTCCCCTTCAAGGTCTCCTGTCGCTGAGCCACTTAAAGCAGTCTGCTCCAGTTTCTGGCCTACCTTTTCAAAGCCACCGCTAATCTTCTTGATAAGGCTCTTGTTAATGACAATGCACCAGCCAATTATCGCGAGGATAAGGATTGCCGCGGTGCCGGGAGTGCCAAGCATCGTCTTAAGCCACTTGTTCACAGCAAAGCCGTAAGAACCGCCGGCGCTTGTGCCGAACATACGGTCTATACCGGTGAAAGAGAAAATGAAAGAGAAGAACACGGAAATCAGAATGCATCCGAATACCGTTATGAAGAAAAGCCTTAGAAGCTTAACCTTCTTAATCTTGAGGCAGAAGAGAGCAACCCCAAAGAAGAAGAACGGAATTATAAACGCGCCCAAGCCGAACAGTTTGGACACCAGTAGGTTGGCCCACCACAGGCCAATCTTTCCCCCGCCGTTTTCCACCGTAGAAAGGGAACTGAAAATATCGCTCCCCATAAAGGAACTCTGGTCCTGCGCCCACGTGAACACGTAAGAAACCAGCGCAATGAGAGTGTAAATCGCCAGCGCCAGAAACACCAGTCCGCAAATCAGATACAGCCCCTCCTTTCTCTTGGGAGCCGCCATTTCCTGCTCAGCGATTATCTCGTCTTCTTCTCTCTGTTTTTTCCTGCTCTTTGCCATCTTCTAATTCTTCTTCCACTTCTTTTGTTTCTGCTTCTTGCCATTATGCTGAGAACGAGGCTGCTGCGGATTGCCCGGGATGTGAGGCTTGCGTGTGGACGCATCCGCCATTCCGCTGCCTATGTGAACATCCTCAGGAACAATCAGTTTTCCGCCGGACAATGTCTTGATGTCCTCGAAAATAGTCTCCTCCGCCACGGAATCCTTGTTCCAGATAAGATACTGCTGCTTCATGTAGGAAGCAATTACCTTAATCATGTGTTTCTTCACCTCGTCGTCCGGACGATCCGCAATCAGGTCTATCATATTCTGAATGTTACGGCCGTAGCAAGCTGCCCGTATCTTATCCTGTTTCAGCGGAATAGGATCCGGTTTGGTGTTTACGCTCTCCCTGGATGGAAGCGGATAAGGAGAGTCTATGTCTATCTTGAAGTCTGAAATAATCTGCACATGGTCCCACAGTTTATGGCGGAAATCCACCACGTCTCTAAGCTGGGGATTCAGAGTCCCCATAACGGAAACCACAGCCTGTATCTGCTCGTTGCGCTTCTTGCGGTCAGGAATGTTAACCACATACTCTATCATATCCTGCACGTGCCTGCCGTATTCCGGCATCAGAAGCTTTGCCCTGGTAGTATTGTAGTCTTTCTTTTCCATACAATTGCGAATTTACGAAAAGTTGACGATTGTTCCTCTCAGATAATCTGATATTTGTTCAGATTCTTTTACGTCTCCGGCGGTCTTGACTCTTTCAAGCCCGGCGCGCGTAAGTGCATAACCGTACTTGAGAAACTGCACGCGCTCCTGCCCGGCAGAAAGGGCGGCGGAAATATCGCTGAAGAAATTCTGGCTAACCACACATCCGGCCTTGAGCATGATTACCGCATCCGCATCTGCAGAAGATAAATCCAGGTTCTCCAGAATCTTGCGCGCCACTCTCCTGAACGGAATTGCCTTGTACTGAACCTTTAACGCAGACACCTCCATATATGAACCATCCTTAGCTGCAATATCCTTCATAGATGTATCCCCGCATGCCGACATATAGAGGCTGCGGCATGTCTTATCCCTGGCCGCTTCCGAGCCGCACTCCGCCAGCAGGACAATGAACCGCCATCTCTTTTCAGACGGCAGATAAGCCTTCAAACGCCCTGCCTTCTTAATCTGCTTTTTGTACTCTTCCTTAAGCGGCACCGTTCCCGTTTCCATCCCCACCATCACAACCTTGCAATTTGGAATGCTCTCAAACAGAGCCCGATGCGCCTCAGTCCATCCGGAAGAAGCATCGCACACCAGAATATTGAGCGCCGCATTATCCGTATATGCCTCCGGAACACTGCTCTCGGAAAGCGGCGGATGAACCATGAGAAGCCGGTTAGACGAGTTATCCCTCAGAAGCCGTGAAATATCCGGATACCTGTAAGCCGTGGAAAAAGCATCCAAATCCTTTCCGCTCTCCATAAGATGAACCGCCACTCCCTTGCACAAAGCCGCCAAACCACCTGCCCTCTTGAACCTGAAGATATCTTGAGAAGTCATCCCCAGCACATTTACAAGCGGAGAAGAACTGCCTGAAACATATTCTTTTACAGCCTCAGCGATGGATTCTGTCTGAGACTTCCACCTAAGTGCGTTTGAATACTTCTCCCTGCCCAACGGAACACGCTCTATTCCTCCAATGATTCCATCAATCGCAGAGGAAAATTCAGCAAGACTGCAAAGAGAAGATTTGCGGCGTGGACGGAAGATTCTTGAGATTAGGTATATCAGAAGCCACAGCGCAAAAAAGACTGCAGCCAGTGCGGCAGCGCTCCTCCACGGGAGAGTGAACGGACAGGCCTCATCCTTCTCCACCTCCAGCGCAACGTCCTTTCCGGCGGCGCTTTCCAGCCTCTGCCTGAAATAGGAGAACGTGCGGTTTGTGGCAACAGAATCTGTTGAGAAATAGCTAAGATAGATCTTCCCCTTCCAGTGCAAGGCGCACATCTTCCGCATTGCAAAAAGGCTGGTCTTAAGATTGAAAGACTCAAGCTCATCGCTGAGCTCACCCTTTGAAAGGCTCTGAGTCAGAAGGCGGGTGAAATCCCCGTCCATGGCGCTGAGAGCTCCGCCCTTTGCCACAAACGGACTGCGCAGATAGTGGCATAAATCCGCCGCCACGGAATCCGCATCAACTGCAGACGCATTGCCGGCTCCCAGAGTCACCCGGAAGACCGCACTCCGGCCATACTCCCTGAAAGTAAGGCACATTGCACCAGCAGCCAGAAGCCACAACACTCCCAGTATCAGGGCCGTGCGCCCGCCAATCCTCACGTGTTGTGTACCTTTGCCTTTCACGTACAAAAACTCCTTCCGATTTATTTTTACACCGCAAAGGGGAAAGGCACCGTTACTTTGCTTTCTCCAGCTGAGTCAAAGCAGATGCGGCAGCCGGGATAACGTTCTTAACAGAGTTGAAAAGCTGTGCAGCCTTTACATAGTTGCCGCTCAAAGCCTCATACAGTCCCTTAGCGTATGTAAAGTATGGAGCCTGCTGGCTGGTACCGCCATCTTCAAGGGCAGACAGAAGCTCCCCTGCTCTCTGGAGGTTTCCGGAAGACATCGCCGAGATAGCTGCATTTGCCCTTGCAATCTCGTTCCGAGGATATTGCTCAAATGCCTTCTCCATAATGGCGTTGAACTCCGGACTTCCTTCCTTGCAGGAGTTGGCTGCAATAAAGAATTCGTTAAGGCTCAAATCCTTAGGATTAGTCTGTATCTTGTTCTTTATCTGATTTACATCCACATAGTTTACAACCTCGTAATCCACATTGTAGGTAGCTCTTCTGAGAGCAGGATAACACTCGGCCTTGATTGTCTTGTACTGTGCAGGGAATGCAGAGGCCAGTTTCCTGTCTTTAGCGTCAGGATCCAGATTGCCCTTTGCTATTGCCAGAATCTCGTCTTTCTTGTCCAGGCTTGAATTCTCTATCCAGTTGCATACTCCTTCCCAGTCCTCGGCCTCATAATCCGTGTTAATTGGAATGTCAAGACCCTTGAGAGCATTCTGAACCAGAATCTTGAGAGAGCCAGTTCTTGCCATGGCCAGCTTCTCGTTAACCTTGAAGCTGCCGTCTGGAGAAGCAAAACCCTTAAGGGTAATTCCGTTAACCTTATACTCCTCCTTGTTAGCCGCAAGCATATTGACGATATCCGTAATCTTCTGGATTTCAGCAGCGTTATTCTTGAACTTAGGATCCACCTTGCCCTTTCCGACAGCATATTCCAGGAACGCCACACCGGACTCAGCACGATTCTTTACGGCCTCTGCAACAGGCTGAATATACAGGAACTCAGGTTCAAACTTGAAAGTTTCCTTCAGGTAGGCAGCCAGAGTCTGAACACCCTGACCAAGATTGTTGTTGCAGCATCCGCGGCTGGTCTGGCGGAGAAGAAGCTGGCAGTTATCCATCCATTTCTCGTAAGGGACGCTTGCCGTATAATGTTCTGTAGCAGGAGCCTTGCCCACTTTATAAAGCTTGAAGTTCTTGCCCGTCTTACCGCCGTCTCGCAGATATTTCCAGTAACGTCTTCCGCCATAAAGTCCAAGAGCCGGAAGCTCCTTTATGTTAGTTCCGTCCGTAAGCACCGGCACAATATCCAGAGACTCTTTTCTGCCAACGGTAGCGGCCGAATAATCCACATCCATGGCAACATTCATCATTGTAGAAGAAGGAGTCAAAGTCACATTGCTAGTCTTGACTCCGGTAGTAAACACGTCTGCAGAACGGTTGACCGGTGTCTGAGCGTATGAAGCACCTGCCAGAAGAAGAGCAGCTGCCATCAATATATATTTTCTCATAACTTTCATTTTTATCGCGATAGACTAAAATACGTATACCAGGCTCAGGGCGACTTTGGTAGGCCCTACATAGTGGTGAGTCTTGTTGCTGGCTTCCTTCACATGGCTGGATACATTTGGATAAGAATCGTATTTCATGTACGAGTATCCGGCCGCAAGTTCAAACTCCAGATTAAGATGCTTGCCAAGAACCCAGTCGTGGCCCCATCCCAAGCCGGCTCCGGCATACCATCCCTCAAAGCGTTTGCCTTTCATCTTCCTGTAATCATTGTCCAGGATCTTGATCTTCAGAAAATCTATGTTACCCAGATCAAACTGTCCTCCAAGGACATGGAATGCAAAGAAACTGCCCGCAAAACGGTCGCAGTTCCAAAGCCTGAGTTCTGGCTGTACCATCCAATGCTTCCAGCGTTTGCCCTCGTGGAGGCGGAACGGGTTGTAGTTACCGGACACGTCCATTGTCCATCTGTCGCTCAATCCGAACTCCACGCCCAGATTGATTGTCGTGGTGGCATCATAAAGCAGATTGCTCTTGATAGCCGCCTTCTGTCCCTTTGCATCGTTGGCAAAGCAGACCAGCAGCAGAACCGCTGCAGCAAAAACAGTCTTGATTTTCATTGACTATTCAGTTAAAATATTCTTCAAACATTCAAATATACGAAAAATCCCCCAAGAAACAACCGGTGGCGGCTAAACATCTGAATAGCAGGGATTTAAGTGGTAGATCCTGCGCCAAAAACCACGCAGGACCCTATATTTATATATCTGAAAACCAAACGTTTAGCCGCCACGGGCATTTCACGATTATTGGTCCAGGAGAAACTGGATGGCGGAGGAAACATCCGCATCCTTCAGCAGCACCACCCCTTTCTCATCCAGCAAATACACACTTGGAGTCTGCCGTACACTGTAAAGAGATTTTTCCACGATGTTTTTGTGATACTCTTCGGAAGTATCCTCAGCTACAATCCAATCCTTTGGCATCTGTGAGAAGGAAGAAGAACAGTTTCTCTCCACACAGACAACCAGAACGTTCATCTTTCCGGAAGAGACTCTCTCCCGAACCATCGGGGAATGGGAGAGACGCCCGATACCATCCCGACAATCTCTACAGGATGCGGAATAGAACACCAGCATAAGCGGCTTGCTGATAAGAGTCCTTTTATGATTATTACCATTAGGATCAGTATCACAGATTGAAGTTGTGATATGGTAAATATCCACTATTTCAAACAGCGAAACTGGTTTATGGGTATCTCCATTTTTTAAGAGCAGTTGATCAGGTACATTTGTAAAGAGCGGTTGTTCTGGCAAATGAATAAGATTAAATGTAAAATTCTCCGCCCTGCTTCCAACACTGTTGCGCCGGATCATTAACGCCAGGTACTTCTCCCGGCTCTTCTCTATTTCAGGAATATCTGTACGGGCAATCTTGTGGTCCAGAAACGGCAGTAGCATTTCCTCACAATAATACGGAGACTGCACACTGTAGAAATATTTCTCAGCTATCTCCATAATGCACTGATAAGATGGATTTTCGGCACTCCTTAACATAGCCTTGTCCAAAAGATAATTAACAGCCTTCCGAGCAGTATCCGGGGTGGCAGCCAGCAGAACGGAAAAGAAATCCGCCATCTGCGTTTCAGCCCCAAGTGCAACCTGACCATCCGAAGACATCAGCCTCGTACCTAAAAGCGCCACATCCTCCCCATCCCAGAAATGCAAAGCATATCTATCCACCTGACTCTGCGATATCTGCCCAGACTCAACCGCTGAGCTCTTTACTCCCGGCTTTGCAAACTTCCAGCCTACCTGCCCCCACACAGAAACGCAGTTCAAGGCCAGAATCCCCGCCAGCAAAACCAACTTAAACCCCAACCTTTTCATCATCATTTCAAAATGCTATTCCAAAATCCATTCCTCGATTCTCTTGGTATTAGACGAGAAGTTTACCCCTATCGTGTAGATTTTCTTCCCCGATGCCAGATACGGTCTGTCGTAGCCTTTCTCCTTAATCTGGGTAAGAGCGTCTGCAGCACTCCCATCTCTCTTGATCTCAATGATGAACACATACCCCTCGGTATCAAACACCACATCAATCCTTCCGTTTG
>JAFZMA010000038.1 GCA_017551215.1 Bacteroidales bacterium
GAAAGAAACATCATAAGGAAAATCTTAACGGACATCCGGATAGAAGCCTCTTCAGAGTTCGACAGGAACTTTGAGAGGCAGGCTTTCTTCTCTGAAGCCTGGCAGAGACGGAAGAGTCCTTCCAGATCCCAGAGGGGTACACTCATCCAGTCTGGTGCTCTCAGAAGGAGTATCACCAGCAAGAGCGATGACAACAGCATTACCTTCTACACCTCTCTACCCTATGCCGTCATTCACAACGAGGGCGGAGAAATCATGGTTACACCCAGGATGAAAGCCTTCTTCTGGCATAAATACTACGAGGCCACCGGAGGTTTCAAGCGCAAGAAAGACGGTTCGCTGAGCCAGAGCAAAGCCCAGGTGCAGCTCTCCAACGAAGCCGAGTTCTGGAAGCACCTTGCCCTTATGAAGGTGGGCAAGACCATAAAAATTCCCAAAAGACGGTTCCTGGGAACCTCTCCGGAGCTGGAGAAGATGGTTAGACGCATCATTGAACACAATCTGGAGCTCTACTCCAAGTCCATCATAGACAACCTGAGAAAGAACGTATAAAGACCTTTTAAATGCCATATTATGAAGAAATCTGACAAAACCGCAGCTTTAATTTTAATTCTGCTAATGATTGTGGCCTTATTTGGCTGTTTCTATGCCTTTACCCGTGTGATTGCACACAGGCAAAGAGAAAACATTCAGGCTGACACAACACATGTGCAAGCCCTTTATGAGGATATCTGGGGCAATGCCGTCAAGGAGGGTAGCTTATGATGCTCATTATCCTGATTCTGGCAACCCTGCTATGCATAATCTTCTCTTTCGTATATCATTTTGCCTACATGAAGGGTTACAAAGAAGGCTGCATAGATATGTACAATGATTTGGAGGAGACAGGCGGAGACTTATTTAACAAATTAAAGATAAAGAAAATGAAGTACGCAGTGAAAAACATCGAAAAGGATGGCAAGTTGGTAGCCATTGAAGTACCAATCATAAATGTAAGAATAGACCTGGAGGATATCTCTTCAGAATCCATGACATGGGATCAGGCAATGGATTATGCCAGGTCTAAAGGCAAAAGGCTTCTGACAAAGGAGGAATTCGGAATCCTCATTTACCTAAAAGACCAGCTGCCGGAATCATTGAAGCGGCTATGGTTCTGGACTTCCTCAGAATATGAAGGAGACAGCCAGTTCCGCTATGCTTTCCTCGTGCCCTACTATAGCAATGTAGGCAGCCCCAATAAGTACACTAGAAACTATGTTGTTCCTGTTTCGGACTTGACAACTTAATTCTTAAGACTATATCCTGATTATGAGAAAGGAACTATATGAGGACTTGATTGCTGCATTAAAGCTCATCAAGGATAACAACAACCAGCCAAAGATAAAGCACATAGACCTCTGGAATCAGAATGTTGCTTTCATTACCGAGGATGAATCCTGGCCGATGCCGGCTGTATTCATAGAGTTCGGGCAGATAGACTGGAAGCCGCTGAAGGGAGCTTCGCCAGCCTGGACAGGAGAGGGCACAATCCTGCTGCATATTGTCACCCAGTGGCATGGTTCCGCTGCAGACGGCAGCCCTGAGATGGATAGCAACCTGGAATGCTGGAGCCTGGCAGATGAGATACAGCAGAAGATTGAGGGAGGCAGTGGAAGCTCCTTCCGTAATATATCCCTTCTGCAGACTCAGACCAACCACAACCACGAAGACATAGTGGAAAACATTGAAATCTATAGTGTAAAACTCCAAAGAACCCTATAAAAAGGCAGCAAGTAGTATTAAAGTGTGATGTCAATGCCGCCGCCAGCTCAGGCCTGAGCTGGCGGTTCTCTTTTCCCAGAATAGTGTAAACATTTCCAGAATTAACAGAATCTCAAGGGCAACCAAGAATTATTTACCTTTTGGTTTGGTTAATAATCAGAATATTGACACTTTTGCACAAAATTTGTATATATTTGCAGCATTATGAAAACAATGGCTAATGAAAACCTTGAGTGGGTACGGGACTTAAAATGGTCCGATCCTGTGGTACTTTCAGAAAACACTCTCGTAAAATTTGAATCCCCTAACACCCGTCTTCAGATATTGAATTCTAACACGATTGTATTGGATAATGTTCTTTATCTGTTGGTTAAGGCGTTTAATAATAGGACGCGAGAAAAAAACTACTTCCAGAAGTATTGCGAACTGCTTAGTGGTGATATTACGGAGGATGAATTTAATGAAGAAATCAGAGCAAATATGGATAAATATGTTTTGCCAGCTGGAGAATTTGTTGGTCAAGAAGATATCTTTACAGCCAATAAGTTGGCTTCCCATTTAATGGGTATTAATAGTTCTGATGATTTTCAGTCTGTATTTTCCATTGATGACGAATCCCTGGTTAAGTGTTTAGTAGAATAGTTATGGGGGAAGGTGTTATTACTCATGAGTTTTATGCTCCTGGTGATATTATAGAAGGAGCTAAGTGCGATATATGTACAAGAAAGTATGACTTCAAGGGATTGCAGAAAGATCCTATCACCAATACTCCGATGGTAAAATATGAGCTTTCTAAAAATGGTAGTGTTGAGGTCACAAAGGAGATGACATATAGTAAAGAAGAACGAGAGAAACGTGATTCTTTGAATATCCATTATAAATTAGCCGATAAGATAAGAGCGGAAGCTATAACAGTATATATTAATACTCTAACGAAAGTTGATTTCAAGGATACTGAAGGAGTTTCACACACACACGGTGCCAATATATATTCTTCAAAGGAAAGCGTCGTTGGAGTTATAAAATATCCTTTTAACAATTTATCAAAAGCATTAGGCGAAAAAAGTCAAAAATATATAGCATTGAAAAATGGAAAGTAATAAAATTGAGGTAAATATACTGACTCTTTGCGATTATGCACAAGAGTATAATGGAAGGCTTATGATAACTGGGGCTTTTAATTCATTAGTCCTAAGTAGATTTCCTTTCACATATCCTGAAATAGCATTAGTTGCAAGATTTTCTGTACCTTCTTCAGGAGAGCATATTATTGAATTTGGCATAAAAGAGGTTTCCGGCAAATATACTCTGATGGAAAAGCAATCCATAAAAATGATCAGCACTGGAGAATTAAGATCTCCCTATGCTAATTTGATAATAAAAGGTAATAATGTGATTATTCCGGAACCTGGAAAATATCAAGTTTTATTCAAGGTAGATGGACAGGACTTTATAACCTACTTGACAGTAAGTGATGTAAAGAATTCTAAACTTGTGAAAAGCGAGATTCAGATAAAAAAGTAGATTTTGTAAAATCAAAATAAAATGCATATATTTGCATTGGTGCTATCCCGAGAGGGTTTGCGCCACCGGAGGAAGGAAGGCTATTTGAAGTCTTCCTTTCGTATTTTAAATCCGTCTGAAACTATCTCCTTCTCAGAGAAAGTGCGGTCTAACCCCCTCCAAATCACTGTAATATCAGAGATTCTATTCTTCTTTACAAAGCTACATCTATTATGCATGGAATGCGATAGTTCGTCTAAATCAGCATCATCACAAATCTTAATTACTAAACTTGAAGCCTGCCTTCTACCATCTTTTATTGCTTTGTCGTAAGAATTGTATGTGTTTTTTGTATTGACCTTATACTCTTGTTTATAACCAAGCGTATGATTATATGAATCAGCATTTTTAACACCTTTCTTGTTGTCGATCTTTGGCATAAGGTCTATGTCATACCCATATTTATTGGCAAGATATACAGCAATTGATTTATTGTCTTCTCTCTCATCCGGACTCTGCGTATAGTGTTGCCTTACACGTCCTTTATTTGTAGGTATTGTTTCATAGCCGCAGACTTTTGTGCGGAGAAAAACACAAGTTTGGCAGAGAGGATTGTCCGGATCTCCGGAATAGAGCTTGAGGTTTGTTTTGGTACAACCACGGCACTTGCTGATGGTGTATGGGTTGTAGTCTGGGAAGGTTTTCTGCTGCTTGCCAGGATTGAAGTTGAACATTCCTTTCTTATCGTTGGCAAGAGCTTTGGAGCCACGCTGCATGGCTTCGTTATGAGGTGTTGCTTCGTGCATATACCGGAGCACCTGAACTACCGTGCAGCGACAGTTCCAGCCGTTTGGCGGATAGTAGGAATCCCAGAAGGAGTCTGATGCTGGAAGTGTGACATCGTGCAGTGCTGCGTGTTCCGGTCTGACAGCTCCGTCGTTTGCGGTACGGTACTGCAGATAGTATTCTTCCTCATTCTGGGTGAACTCCTCCCATTTGGCTGCCATTTCTGAAGATGCAGAGGCAAAGTTATACTCCGCCTTCAGGTATCTTTCATTGTAGGTCTGGTCTATCTTTTTAACGTCATTTAAGAACTGGTTAAACGGCTTTTTATTGCCGTTTTCATCCAGGAGTGAAGGAAATGCCTCGCCAAGTTCATGGAAGGTCTTAAAACCGCTGAAAATGTAGTTTGAACGCTGAAGATTCTCTCTCATGGAGTCAGACATTTCAGCATTGGCAAAGGTGGAATCCAGGATATCTGCATGTGTCTGTATGAAGCTCTCCACCTCCGGTTCTCGGAGGATGTCTATCCTGAGAGCAGCACCTTTTTCGTTGAAAAGTGCGCTCATCATCTTGCTGAACTTCTTGTGTAGCTTTTCAAGGAGTTCCGCTGGTACTTCCTCCTGTTTAGCTAGATTCAGCGATTCGCCTTGAGATTCGGCAGCATGGATTATGTCTTCCTGCCAGCCGGCCAGGATTTGCTCATACCTTTGATGCAGCCCCAGATAGTCGCTGGGGCTCAGTCGAAAAAAGAGGTTGGAGAGTTTTTGCTTCCGCTTAGCGATGGCAGTCCGTTGCTCCTTCTTGCTCCTGCTGGAATACCATATTTATCCTCGAAATAAGAACCATCAACTTCATAGTTGTTGAGAACCATCTGCTCAATGGCCACCTGCTGTTCTGGAGTATAATCCACAGGATCATCCCAGTCAAAGGTAAGACCCTGGACTGGGAATCCGTGCTTTATCATCTTTGGCAGTAACTGGTTGTTGATGATATCCCTGACCATATCGCAGTATGCCTCAATGAGGTTCTTGAAGACCTTCATGTGTGTCTGGCTCTGCGACAGGCTACTGCCGTCTTCTATGGTCATGGTCTGCTTGAGCACCAGCTTGGAGAGCTCAGAGTTACAGCGGTCAATTCTCTTGTCATAAACATTGAAAGCATCTCCCTTAGAACTTTCCACCAACTCAATCTCTGTGGAGTCATCAAAAACGCCCCAGGCTTTTGCTCCCATGTTCTCCATCATTCCGGCCAGCTTCTTCCTCTCGTTGTCATCCCGTGCCGAAGTCTTGGCAATCCTGACTGGAATTCCGAACATCTCGGCAAAGGTATCCCAGAACGCTCCGGCATATTTCTTAGGAATGGTATGGAGAGCCGCCTTGCGGTAAAGTCCGAGGTCATCTTTCTTTCCGGCCTCTATGAGCCAATCTGAGTACGGTGCAGAACGATAATCTATACCGTATTGCCACCCCTCACCCTGGCTTTTGACGATTCGGCCATATTCCGGAATGACATGCTTTCTTGGAATCAGGGTTACACCGTCAAAGTTTATGTTTCCCTTTTCATCTGTAATGACATTCCCAAGCTCTATTAGAGAATGGCCCCAGTAAATTGATTCTAGGATATAGTCCATGAGGTCTTTGAACCACTCGGTGTTGAAATATACTTCCGCATCCTTCACCGTATCTCCTTTCTCATTGGTAAGCTTGAAGCTGCGGCACTTGACAAAGCCGTTTACCTGCCCGATGGCTCCCGTCAGGTGCGCATCCAAATCCACATCGTTATATATGTCATAAAGCTGCAGCCTGGACGGGTTTTCTATGTTCACTGCCAGCTGGCAGGCATATCTCCAATGGGATATGTCGTGCTCTGTGAGCATGTCCGTATATCGCTGAAGGTCTACAACCACTTTTTTCAGCCTCTTACGGTCTTTCTCCTTTGCCAGATTAAATGTGCCGTGCTTCTCGGAATTGAGTATGATGTTCTCTTTCTTTGCCATATCAATGGATTTTTAAGATTACCAGATATTTTTTAGCGGCGTTGCGCTGCCGTATCGCAGAGGAAGTCCGTTCCTTTCTCCATCGTCATCTTCTGCCAGAGGCAGGTCAGGAGTTACTGTTCCGGCCTGAACCTTTTCCAACCATTTGATAGCCTGCTCATATCTTTTTTCCCTGGTCTCTGCACCCATCCTGGCTGAATTGGAGGAAACCATGTGGTATAGGGCTATATCGCAGGTGTACATTACTATCTGCTTGTTTCTTGCATCCCCTGAGGCAGAGAAGATCGCCTGGCAATCATACTTTGGCCGGAGATATCCGGAGATTTCTTCTATAGCTTCAGCCTCTGCGTTTTGCCTGTTCGTTGCATCGGTCTGAGACACCACCCTCAAAGCAGCGTCTCCTATGACCACCTTATAGTCTTCTTCTGTGATAAACATAATCGAGATGTTTACTGTGTTATATACAGAGCAATCTTTTCTATATCCTGAATGGTGGTTCCGCTTTTGAACCTCCTTTGACGGATAAGTTCTTTAATTGTCTGCTTGGGTATTACCTTCAGCTTTCCTTTGAAGTAAAGAACATAGTACTTCACCCCAAACACCTTAGCTAGAGAATTTGCTTCTTTAACGGATTTCTTGTACCTGTAGGCAAAAATCAGATGCCTTATCTTCTTGATAAAACTCATATTACCATTTGTTTTTAGGTGACGGCCTCTTGCCGAATATTGGCTGGAAGCCTGTATGACGTGTATATTTCTGCAGTATAAATATGGCTCCTTCATCTGCGTCCGGAGCATCGTCGTGGGCGGAGCTGCCTCTTTCCAGAGCAAGTGTCTGCTCAATTCCGGTCTGCATGTCGGTGTTGTCTCTGAGATCTTGATTGTAGAAGACAAAACCTCTCTCCCAGAGTGGAGAAACCGCTTCTATCCTGGCAATCTTGTCCGGTTTCTTTCTTTTGTCCGGCATCAGCGGAAGCTGATAGCCACGGATGTTGCCCTCCAGCGTAAACTCATCCAGGATGGTGTCCTGCATGAAGTTGGCTTCCATAAAGAACTGTACCGCAACATTCTCCGGCAGGCTTTCATAGAAGTTATATAGCCAGCGTACCATTCCGGAAACGGTGTCCTGTCTCACATAACAATCAATCAGATGCAGCTCTGTTCCTATCTTTCCCCAGACTCTAGAGGCTTTATAGTCGTTGGTCTTGGATGCTTTAAAAGATGGGTCTGTATAGCACACAATCTGGTCATACTTATGCAGGGGAAGTATCTTCTTGTATTTTATCCAGGTGTGCTTGAAAATGGTACCCTCAGTTATCGGGTTGTGCATCATCTCCTTGTTCCAGGCAGCATAGCCCACAAAGTCTGCGTAGGCTTGTGCCTCTTCCTTTGTCCATTTCTCTTTCCAGGTGGGATTGCCATCTTTGTCCACGGCCTTTATCTCTGACACTAGCACACCTTTCTTGGCGGCAATATTCGCAAGAACAGACTTCTTTGCAATGAGGTTTCCTACCATGATGAATCTGCCACGGCCCACATCCAAGGCTCCGAAAAGTGCTTCTACAACCCACTCCGTCATTTTCCGGACACGGTCTTCGTTTCTGCAGAGTTCATCATCGTCCAAGTCATCTATGACTATGTAGTCCGGACGGTCTTCACGGTTACGGAGACCTCTTGGGCTTTGTCCACGGCCACAGGCCAGGAAGTGGATACCGCCTTGCGTGGTAAACTCTCCCTCTTCCCAGTTGCCAAGGTTCTTCTGCTGACCATAGTCAGCGATGAGCCTTTGGTTGAATTCCAGCTCTGCCTGGATATCTCCAAGCAGCCTCTTGGCCGCATCTTCGCTCTTTCCTACTATTACCATGAATTTAATCAGAGGTAGAGGCTGGAACATAAGATCTAGAGGAGTAAAAATGTCAAAGTGTGTGCTCTTGGCGTGCCCACGGGGCCATTTGAATACAGCCTTGAGGTTTGGATTCTCTTTTATCTGCTTGTTTGCAGCATTTTGGAAAGGAGCATTATGTATTATCCGGAGTGGTTTGCCTGTGGCCTTGTCCCTTAAAGTAAGATAATGTGGGAAGTAATACTCACAGAAGGCGGCATAGTCGTTTCTCAGACGTGAAATCCTCAGATCTTTCTCGGCAGGAGTCTCTGCCGCCAAAGAGGCTGTCTCTGTAAGCGTCTGAACCTGCTTGCAGTGTTCCTTCCATTCGAGGTATCGGAGTTTTATGTCGGAGCTGTTGGCCATCTTTAGCTAAAAGGTTTATCTTCCGAGCCTTTCTCCCATCTTCTCCACGATGAAGAGATCCTGATACTTGTTGATGGCTTTCCTGAGTTCCGGAGTGAGCTTAGGGTCTGTCTGCGAACGGAACTCCAGCCATTTGTTGAATGCCATAAATACCTCAATGGCATCTACTACATTGGCTTTTTTGTCAAGTTTCTCTATTACCGAAGATAGTTTTGCCAGCTTGTCTCCCAGACTGGCCATAAGAGTTGGATCCTTGGATGAATTCACCTGCTCAATGAGGTTGTCAATGGTAAGGAGCAATTTGTTTACCAGCTCTGGTCTTGTGATGTTTCTGGCTGCCCTGGACTCTTTCCAGCCCTCTGTATTGCACCATTTCGAGATGGTGACTTTGGATATGCCAGTCTTCAATGCTATTTCCTGCTGCTCCATTCCGGAGAGGTATAGCGTCTTGGCCAGCGATTTCTTGTTTTCTAATTCAGCTTTATTCATACTGTCTGATTTTGGAGCGAATATGTCTGAAAATCCTCTCTCAGGCAAAATAGTGTGCATCGGTTGCATACAAGTGTGCAATGGTTGCACACTTTTTTTGATGACAGTTTCCGTAAGGCTAAACTTGCTCAAAAATCAAAGGATATGAAAGAGAAAAGAGTAAGGCTGACCAATGACAGGCTGAACGCCTATGGCACTAGGGTGCTCACGGAGGGAATGGATATAGAGCAGTACCAGCGGAATCCGGTGCTTCTTTACATGCATCATAGAGGTGTGGTTGTTGGGCAAGTAAAAGATATCAAGAAAGAGAAGGGAGAGGTTACAGGTGTGCTTGTCTTTGATGAAGCCACAGACCTGAGCAAGCAGTTGAAAAAGCAATATGAAGAAAGAAGCATGAGGATGGTATCTGTGGGTATTGATATTCTGGAACTTAGCGATGATCCAAAGTACCTTGAGTTGGGGCAGACCTCTCCGACTGTCACTAAGAGCAAGCTCTATGAAGTGTCATGCGTTGACATAGGAGCCAATGACGATGCCATCACCCTCTCCAGAGAAGGAACAATTCTCACATTGGGAAAGAACGGAAAGAACCCATTACCATTATTAACCAATAAACCTAAAGAAACACGTATGGACATTAAGAAGCTTGCCCTTATGTTAGGGCTACCTGAGGATGCTACTGAAGAGCAGATCCAGGCAAAGATCCAGCAGCTGCTTTCTCTTGCCAAGGAGCTTGAAACCCTGAGGAAGGAGAAAGAGGAGCTGACACTGTCCGCCATCACTTCGGCTGTAGATGATGCTGTGAAAGACCGCAGGCTCTCTGCAGACAAGAAGGCCCAGTTCATCGGACTTGGAAAGAAGATAGGCGTGGCAGAACTGAAGAATATCCTTCAGGCAATGAACCCTGTTGTAAAACCTAGCCAGATCCTCAACAATGGAGCGGCTGCAAACGGGCAGTACAAGAAGCTCAGCGAAGTTCCGGCTGACCAGCTGGAAGCAATGAGAGAGCATGACTTTGCCCAGTATGCAAAGCTTTACAGGGCAGAGTATGGCTTTGACTGTGAAATCGAACAAAACTAAAAAAACCATGAAGAAATTATTTGTTATCGCAATGGCTCTGATGCTCAACTGCGTATCAGGAGCCTTCTTGGGTGCCACAGTGGGCCTTGAGCCAATTGTCGGTGCCGTTGGGATGAATCTTGTGGCTGTAGCTGCAGGTTTCATGCCTGTAGATTATTCCATCCTCCGTGCAGGAGTGTATCGTGAAATCTGGACCGGAGAGATGGTGAAAAAGCTCCGTGGCGGGCTTGAAGGTACCTGGCTGGACGGGATTCCCGATGCCTCTTCACTGGTAGAAAACGATGTCATTCATCTTGTGGATGTCGGAGTTGATCCAGATGTTTTGATTAACAACACAACTTATCCGATTCCTTTACAGGCCTTGAACGATTCTGATATTCCTGTGAGCCTTGACAAGTTCCAGACAAAGGTTACTCCTATCACAGACGATGAGCTTCATGCTCTCAGCTATGATAAGATGGCCAGGGTTCTTGAGAGTCATGGCAACTCTATCTCTGATGCCAAGTTCGCAAAGGCTGCACATGCTATCTGTGCCGCATCCAACACTGCATCAACTCCGATACTCAGCACTTCTGGAGAGACCGTTGTTGAGACAGGAAGAAATAGGATGACCCGTCAGGATCTGCTTAACCTTAAAGCAGCTCTTGATAAGCTCAAGGTTCCTGCTGCAGGCAGAAGGCTGGTTCTCTGTCCAGACCATGTGAATGATATGCTTGGCTGGAGCGAGGCATTCCAGAATCAGTATGGTCTGAATAACGCCAATGGAAAGGTCGCAAGACTCTATGGATTTGATATCTTTGAGTTTGCAGCTACTCCTCTTTATACCACAGCCGGAGCAAAGAAGGCGGTGGGAGCATCCGCTTCTACTGGAGAATTCCAGTGCTCATTCGCATTCTATACTCAGAGAATCTTCAAGGCTACCGGTTCAACCAAGATGTATCACAGCCTTGCAGAGACAGATCCGGAGTATCAGCGTAACAAGATTAATTTCCGCCATTACTTCATCGCTATGCCTAAGAAGGCAGATGCGGCTGCGGTGCTTATGAGCGGATATAATGCAGGCGGACAGCCGACAATTACCGGTGACGACTCTCTTGAGGTAGCCGCTACTGCCGGCAGCAATACCCGTACTTATGCCACAAGCAACGGAGCCGCAGTTACAGCTCAGAGCAATGCGGATTGGCTGACAGTTTCCGCTTCTGGCAACAAGGTTACTTTCACCCGTACTGCTTATGCTTACAGTGCTGAAGGCTCCGAAACCCGTTCAGCTACTGTAACCATTGGTATCTCAGGAACCAATGTTACGAAGAGTGTAACTGTAACTCAGGCAATGGCTAGTCAGAGCTAACCATGAAACTGAAGGTTATTAAACGGTTTAAGGACAAAAACAACCTCTCCATCATTTACGAGGTAGGACAGACCGTCTCCTTCAACGATGAGGCTCGCTGTTCAGACGTAATTGCAAGAGGCTTATGTGAACCTGTGGCAGAGCCAAAGGCTGAAAAGGCCTCGCCTGCCCTCCAAAAGTCCATCAATAAACCGGCAAAAAACAGCAAGTGATTATGCGCAAACAGCTTCAATATCTTGTAATCCACTGCACAGCCACAAAGGAGGGACGTGAGGTCAAGTCTGATGAGATTCGGGCGTGGCATACTCTTCCTGTGGCAAAAGGTGGACGTGGATGGAAACAGGTTGGATATACAGACATGATCCATCTTGACGGCAAGGTGGAGAGGCTGGTAGACAACAACGAGGATGCCTGGGTAGATCCGTGGGAAATCACCAACGGTGCCAAGGGATATAACAGCATCAGCCGTCACGTGGTATACGTAGGAGGGCTTGCGTCGGATGCAAAAACTCCGAAAGATACCCGTACGGCTGCACAGCTGAAATCTCTGGAGCAGTACGTAAAAGCTTTCCACACCAAGCATCCCAACGTCAAGATTATAGGGCACAACCAGGTGGCAGACAAAGCCTGCCCTTGCTTTGATGTTTCCCAATGGCTCAAACAGATAGGTATCAACCAAGATGGAAAACTATGACACCTTAAAATGGATTGCAGAGATCCTGCTGCCTGTCATTACAGGATTGGCCGGATTCTTTGCTGGCAAGCGGAAGAGAGACAATGATTTCCTTTCAGATCTGCAGAGCTCTATCAATGCTCTTTCCAAAGACAATGCGGAACTCATTAAGAAAACTATTGAACTCAATAAAGAGGTGGTTTCCTTGAGAAAAGAGAATGCGGAGTTAAAGGAAGATGTTGGGGCTCTTCGCAAGGAGAACGCAGAGCTGAAGAAGGAGATTGGAGAGCTTAAATCCCAGCTTGACGGTGTCAAGACCATAACCAGAGTGAAAAAAGATGCTTAAACCTACCATCATATTGCTAATTGCGGCTTCTTTTTCTTGCGCTTGCGCTCCCTTGAGACTGTCTGCCAGGCAGTCTCTACGGGAGAGCAATCAGAAACAGCGTGCAGCGATGGATGAGATGCTGGTAAGTGTAAACACTATAAAAAGCCAGCTTGCAGATTTGATCTCTCGCAGTATGTTCTCGGATACTTCTGACCTTATGGTTGAAACAGAGAAAATAACAGAGTGTTTCAGCAAGCCGGATTCCCTGGAGAAAGAGCCTGTCATTCTTTCCAGGACAACAGAAAAAACTTCTGCAAGGAAAAAGTATGGGGTAAACAAATCTGCCGAGACAACTGCTTCTGTTGCTTCTTTCTCTTCTGACACACTTTCCATAAAGGAGACTATCAGAGAGCAAAGCAAAGAAGTCTCTGCTTCTGACTTAAAGATAGACGTAAAAAAGAAAACAGGATTATCCTGGTATCAGAAAGGTCTAATTTACTTGGGAAGCATTACCCTTGCCTATGGAGCCTTAAACTTGGCGTTGAAGTTTTATATGCCCCAGTCGGGGGGTATTTTAACATTGCTTAAAAACCTTTTAAACAAGACAAAAATATGAACAACTATGTAAATGGAAGTGATCTGCTTGTTTCTATTGCAAGCAAGGCTGTTGGGCATTGTACCACCCACACAACCACTTTTAATACCGAGACCAAGGATGTTGCTGTAAAGCCAGCTGCTTCTGTTGCAGCAAGTGCCGCCTCTCTTTTCAAAAGCAAGAGAGTAACCGGTCTTGGTGTGCAGATTAAGGCAGATGGCCTTTGCTTCTACAGTGAGGCAGAAGCCGGCGTTAAAGAACTGCTCGGCAAGTGGAAGCTGGGTGCAAGTGTCCAGGTTAAGTGCTTTGAGCGAGAGAACGACGCAAACCCTTATCTTTCCGGAAACTTCATTATCACGTCTCTTGAGAATACGGCTCCGGCAGGAGAGGATGCTACCTATTCTGTAACTCTGGACAACGACGGTGCTGTTGAGGTAGATCCTACCAAGATTGATCTTCTTGCCACTCCTGCAGCTTAACCATGGGTGCTAAGATCAAGATAAAAGGAAAAGAATACCCCTGTAGGCAGACTATGGGGGCTATTCTCCGCTACAAGAGAGAGACTGGGAAGGACATAAGTCAACTGGACTATTCTGATGTTAGCGGAATGGTGATCTTCCTGTGGTGCTGCGTGACCAGTGCTTCCAAGGCAGATGGAGTGGAGTTTGATATGGGGCTGGATGAATTTGCAGACAGCTGCGAGATAAAGACACTGAACGACTTCACCGAACAGATGACCAAGGATGCCGGAGAAAGCAAAAAAAAAGTGACGGGGAACAAATCACAGAAATAGAGACTCTGCTTGGAATTGCATTGGGGTGTGTAGGGATGAGTCTTTCAGACTTTGAACGATGCACCCCTTTGGAGTTCTCAAGGATAATTGATC
>JAFZMA010000039.1 GCA_017551215.1 Bacteroidales bacterium
GAACTTTCCACGATGATTTCCAAAAAACTGGATGACGACGGACTGCTCAAGGGCGCTGTTGTGACCGTGGCTTACCAGAATTTCAACATTTCCGTATTGGGAGAAGTCAACAACCCTGGAAAATTCAATGTGGAGAGCGACCGCGTGTCACTTTTTGATGCCCTTGCAATGGCAGGAGACTTAACCATTTACGGCAGGAGAGACAGCGTGATGGTTATCCGCGAGAATAACGGCCAGAGGCAGATATTGTACAGTAACTTGCTTTCCAAAGATGTTTTAAATTCTCCATCATACTTTTTGCAGCAGAACGATGTAGTATATGTCAAGCCCAACCGTGTTAAAGCGCAGCAAAGCGGAATTAACCAGAACAACAATGTTGGAGTCTGGCTCAGTGCCGCGTCTTTGTTGACAACCGTTCTGATGATGTTGTTCAAGTAGTATAATATTAATTGCATCTATATGGCAAGGGAAGAAATCAAACAGGTTGGCGAATCCAAAAACAATGGAACGCAAATAACCCTGAGAGACATCCTTAACATTTTCTGGATAAACAGATGGTGGTTTGTTATATCCGTATTCATCTGCCTGGCGTTAGCGGTTATTTATCTGAAGAAAACACCAAAGATTTATTCAAGATCCGCGTCCGTACTTGTGAAGAGCCAGAAGGGCGGAGGTGGTGCCGGAATGAGCCAGACAGCCGTTTTCCAGGATATGGGAGTATTCGGAATGATGACCAGCGACGTGAACAATGAGTTCTACGTGTTCAAGTCATATAAACTGATGCAGGATGTGGTGGAGAGGCTTAATCTGACGGTAAATTATTATGCCCCAGGCCGTCTGAGAAGAATAAATCTGTATAACCTTTCTCCTATTACGGCCAATTTTGTTGACGCCAGCCCAAACTATGCGTTTTCCCTTAAGGCAAAAGTCCTGGACGAAAATACAGTCCAGCTCTTTGGTTTCAAGGAATCCGGAAATAAATTCCATGCAAATGGAGCGGCTCCGGTTACCATAAAGCTCAACGATACCGTAGATACCCCTGTAGGAAGAGTTTATTTTGCTTCTACAGACAGAGTTCTTGATTATGCGGGACAACCTATAGATGTTGTCAAGAGTGGATTCAAGGCAACTGTTCTGAATTATGTGGGCAAGGTTGCCGTAACCATAGCCGACAGGCAGGCGACGGTTTTGAATCTTTCCATGAAAGACGTATCTGAAGCCAGAGCCGAAGATGTGCTGAACACCCTGATAGATGCCTATAATTCAGAGGCACTCAACGACAAGAACACCATATCCCGCAGTACGGATAAATTTATCAACGACCGTCTTGAGGTTATTAACGAGGAACTGGGGGCTGTGGATGCCGATATCGCAAGCTATAAATCCGCATCGGGACTCACGGACGTGACCACAGAGACCTCCGGCTATGCTGCAGAAGGCAGCGAGTACAGAAAGTCTGGTTTGGCTATAGAAAACCAGTTGGCAATCGCCCGCCAGATACAGGGTTATATAAGCAATCCGTCAAACAGGAACCAGCCGCTGCCTTCAAACCTTGGACTTGATGCCGGTATCGAAGCCCAGATCAGCCAGTACAACAACCTGTTGCTCCAGCGCAACAAGCTGTTTGCCAGCAGTTCCGAGAAAAACCCTCTGGTTCAGGACCTGGATGCGCAGCTGATACCTCTCAAGCAGACAATATCATCTTCTGTAAACAACCTTGTAAGTTCCCTTGCCATCCAGGCTGGAAACGTAAGAAGCCGCGAAGCAATGACTAGGGGAAGGATCGCCGCCATTCCACGCCAGCAGAACAATCTGTTCTCAAAGGAAAGGCAGCAGAAAATCAAGGAGGAACTTTACCTGTATCTGCTGAACAAGAGAGAGGAAAACGCCTTGTCTCTGGCAATGACGGAGAGTAATATAAAGGTCATCGACAAGGCCAAGGGACCTTTGGCTCCGGTTGCCCCGAGAAGCACGTTCATAATGGCGATAGCCCTTTTAATAGGCCTTGCCATCCCGGCAATCTTATTCTGGCTGAAGGATATTCTGGATGTTTCTGTCAGAGGGCGCAAGGATGTTGAAGACGC
>JAFZMA010000040.1 GCA_017551215.1 Bacteroidales bacterium
GAAAACAGCCCCAGCATTGTCTTGACGAAGTTCTTCCCGTATTCCGAATAAAGCCAGGCAGTTCTGACAATCGCGTAACGCGCCCTGTCCGCCTGCCTCTGAGAAACGCTTTTGCCCATAGCAACACCCGCTGCGTCCAATTCTGCAACTGCACTCCTATCTCCTTCAAGCTCAGCGATGATCCTCCGCTCACCCTCCAGCTTGCTCTCTCCGTAAACTCCACTTGGAGCCGGCCTCACCTCCTCCGTGCGCGGCAGGGTGGAACGCTCCTTTCCAAAGACATAATCCGTAGAAATATGTATGAGCGCGGCATTCCCCACTCTGCACGCCCTGGCAAGGTTCCCCGCAGCCTCAGCGTTTATCTTGAACGCTATATCACGCTCATCCTCAGCCTTATCCACATTTGTGTATGCGGCACAGTTGATCACTATGTCTATATGATTCTCCTTCATGTAGGCACGCACAGACTTGTAATCCGTGATGTCCAGTGTGTCTACATCCGTGAAATAAAAATTTGCATCCTCGTTGCAAGCCATCAGCGCCAGGGATGTCCCCAGCTGCCCGTTTGCTCCTGTCACCAAAATATTTTTCATACCTAAAACTCTCCTCAAAAATCTACATCCTCCATCTTACATATCATATACGCATTTGCACGTTTTTCCCATATATTCATGCCCGGTCCACCTTTCTTATGCAGGACCTTGCACAATTTCCCTGTGTTTTCGTGCTAGGTCCACCATTCTTATGCGGGACCTTGCACATTTTCCCTGTGTTTTCGTGCTAGGTCCACCATTCTTATGCGGGACCTTGCACAATTTCCCTGTGTTTCCGTGCTCGGTCCACCATTCGCATGCGGGACCTTGCACATTTTCCCTGTGTTTTCGTGCTCGGTCCACCTTTCTTATGCAGGACCTTGCACAATTTCCCTGTGTTTCCGTGCTCGGTCCACCTTTCTCGTGCGGGACCTTGCACGTTTTTCCCGCATATCCGTACGCTAAACGGACCGGTTGAGGGTTTCCGTATACTGGGCAAGAGCAGGATGGCATAAGTCCTTAGCACTCAGAATCATATCCTTCTCCGGAACCCTCCAGTCTATGGCCAGGTCAGGATCGTTGTACATGATTCCGCCCTCCGATTCCCTGTTGTAGAAACGGCTGCACTTGTACTGGAATATCACTTCCGGGCTCAATACGGAAAATCCGTGCGCAAAGCCCTCCGGAATGAAGAACTGCAACTGGTTTTCTCCGCTGAGTTCCACGCATACGCTCTTGCCGTATGTAGCAGAGCCTTTCCTCAAATCCACAGCCACATCCAGAACCTTGCCGCTGACAACCCTCAGGAGCTTTGCCTGTGCATGGGGAGCCTTCTGGAAGTGCAGCCCGCGAACCACGCCGTAACGGCTGTAGCTCTGGTTGTCCTGCACAAATTCCGGAATCTCCGGAGCCAACTCGCTGAGCAGCTTCTTGTTGTAGCTCTCATAGAAATACCCCCTGTCGTCTCCAAAAATGCGGGGCTTCAGTATGAGCACACCCTCAATATCTGTCCTAATTACCTCCATTACTATTCCTTCTTTTTTTAAACTCTTCCTGCACTCCTATTTCCATATACTTTTTCTCCCATCTTCATCCTCACAATCTTGCACGTTTTCCTCATATATCAGTGCCAGGTCCACCATTTTCGTGTGGGACCTTGCACGTTTTCCCTATGTTTTCGTGCTAGGTCCACCATTCACATGCGGGACCTTGCGCGTTTTCCCTACGAATTTGTGCTAGGTCCACCATTCTCCTGCGGGACCTTGCACGATTTCCCTGTGTTTTCGTGCCCGGTCCACCATTCACATGCGGGACCTTGCACGTTTTCCTCATATATCCGTGCCCAGTCCACCATTCTCCTGCGGGACCTTGCACGATTTCCCTGTGTTTTCGTGCCAGGTCCACCTTTCTTATGCAGGACCTTGCACGTTTTCCCTATGTTTTCTTGCTAGGTCCACCTTGCTCGTGCGGGACCTTGCACGTTTTCCCTATGTTTTCATGCTAGGTCCACCTTTCTTATGCGGGACCTTACACGTTTTCCAGTTGGATTTTGCCGGCGGCAAGGTCCAGCAGGTACTGCCCGTACGGGTTCTTGGCCATTGGAGCGGCAATCTCCTTGAGCTGCTCCGCCGTAATCCACCCTTTGCTGAACCCGATGCCCTCCAGACAGGCAATCTTAATCCCCTGCCTTACCTCCAGAACCTGAACAAAATTGGTTGCCTGATAGAGGGAATCGTGCGTGCCGGTATCCAGCCAAGCGAACCCGTAACCGAATTTCTCCGCCTTGAGCTGTCCTCGCTGCAGATATTCCTGATTTACAGACGTTATCTCCAGTTCTCCCCTCCAGGACGGCTTAACGTTCTTTGCTATCTCCACAACGCTGTTCGGGTAGAAATATAGGCCCACAACAGCGTAGTTGCTCTTTGGCTCCTTTGGCTTCTCCTCTATGCTCAGAACGTTGCCCGCGGAATCGAACTCGGCAACTCCATACCTCTGAGGATCATTGACCCAGTATCCGAATACGGTGGCTTTGTCCGCCTCTGCATTGCGCACGGCATTCTCCAGCAGGGTGTAAAAGTTGTTGCCGTAAAAGATGTTGTCTCCCAGAACAAGGCAGACGCTATCGTTACCTATAAACTTCTCTCCGATGATAAAAGCCTGGGCCAGCCCATCCGGAGATGGCTGTACCTCATAGCTGAAGCGCACTCCAAAGCAACTCCCATCGCCGAGGAGCCTCTTGAATGAAGGCATGTCTTCCGGGGTGGAAATTATCAAAATGTCCCTGATTCCGGCATGCATCAGCACGGAGATAGGGTAATAAATCATCGGTTTATCAAAGATGGGCAAAAGCTGCTTGCTCACTCCCTTTGTAATTGGATAAAGTCTTGTGCCTGAGCCTCCTGCCAGTACTATTCCCTTCATATTGAGCTATTTGTTTTTCTTAATATTTTCTAATCTCAGCGATACTATTGCGCCACGTCCAGCGGTTCTGCCGGGCCAAGGGTGTCCACAACGGTCTCTATTTCAGTGTTGTCCCCCTCCAAGGCACTGCCAATTCCGCCGAACAGGGAGCCGATGCTTCCGATTATCTCCTTCACAGGGTCGGACGCAAATATATCGCTGAAGATATTCTCAAGCTTTACGGTATCGCTCTGGAGAACATCCTTGAAACCGTCCATGAAAGCAGGGAGGAGCTTGGTCTGATCCGCGATTTCCTGCATGATTGCCTTGATTTCCTCAGATGACTGGTCTATGGCATTCTCCAGAAGCAGAGCGTGATAGCGGCCAGCGGCGTTGGCTACCTTCTGCTTTTCCTCTGCGGTAAAGGTGCTTTCCCTCTTGCCGTATTCGTTCATCAGAGCCTCATATTCCTTTACAGACTTGTCCCAGTCTGCCTGAGTGTAGTCCTTGCAGTGAACCTGGGCGCTGATCACAAAATCATCTATCTTCTGAGGGATGTTTTCCTTTGCCGTCTGTATGCAGCTTGCCAGAGCCAAAGACAAAACAGCTATCAGAGATAATTGTATTGCTTTCATTTTTTTCATAAATTTGTTTCAGACTAACAGGCGATTTTCCGCCGTTTATTGCAATCGTACAAATTTAGTAAAAACATATAAACGATTTACCCTTATGAAAACTTTCAGAGCAATATCTGCCGCAATTATTGTGATGGCTGCCGCTATGGCATCATCTTCCTGCGGTACTCTTAATTCCGAGGCACTTCTGGCTGGCGGAGTTCAGGCAATCCAGGCCGCAACCCTGTCAGACGCCGAAATCAAGGCATACGTTGGCCAGTACATCGCTAACGAAGACAAGCAGCAGACCGTTCTTCCGGAGAACGACCCTTACACCAAGCGCCTGAGAAAGCTCACCTCAGGTATCACCCAGGTAGACGGTACCCCTCTGAATTTCAAGGTATACAAGACAAATCAGGTTAATGCTTTTGCATGCGCAGACGGCAGCGTAAGGGTTTACAGCGGCCTCATGGACCTGATGACAGACGACGAGGTCCTTGGCGTCATAGGCCACGAGATCGGGCATGTGGGCCTCAAGCACACCAAGAAGCAGTTCCAGCAGGCAATGCTCGTTGTAGCAGCGCGTTACGGACTCATGGCGGCCGGCGGAACAATCGCGTCTCTTTCTGCCTCTCAGCTCGGCGATTTGGGCCAGCAGCTCGCCTCCAGCTCATTCTCCCGCAAGCAGGAGAGCGAGGCAGACGACTATGGCTACGATTTCCTGGTCAAGAACGGCAAGAACCCTTACTACATGGCCATGGCCTTTGAAAAGCTGGAAAGCCTGAACGCCAATGCCAAGACTTCCAGCGCCGTAAACAACCTCTTCTCCTCTCACCCAGACACCGCAAAGCGAATCTCCAAGATGGTCTCCCGTGCAGAGAAAGACGGCTACAAGCGCCCCGCCACCAAAAAGTAGGTGGTATTGCTCAGCGATGGGAGCAATGTTCGGCTATGGTGTCTTGTAACGCCCTCAAAATGAGATACATTCAAATATTACTGGCTTTTACACGAAGGTAATATTTAGAGACGCCTGGAAATCAATAACTTACAGCACACCATCGCCGAAATGGATCCCATCAAGCACAAGTGAGTATGATTAATGTCAGCGAGCTTATAACAACGAAGCCGGAGCGGATGGGTAACCCGCTCCAGGAGAAGGCGTATGCTGCGCTCTCTGATCTTGGGACGGCTTTCCAGCGTGTTGACAACTCCCCCGCGGCAAGTATGGAGGACTGCATGGCCATTGGAGAAAAGCTTGGGTGCGAGGTGGTAAAGAACATCTTCCTGTGCAACCGCCAGCAAACCACTTTCTACCTGTTCATTACGCGCGGAAATAAGCCCTTCAGCACCAAGGACTTCGGCAAGGCTTTGCAGATTTCAAGAGTGTCGTTCGCACCCGCAAACAAGCTTATGGAGATGATGGGCGCTGAGCATGGCGCCGCCACGGTTTTCTGCCTGCTGATGGATCCCGGGCACAAGGTACGTTACATCATAGACAAGGACGTGCTGGACAATCTGGACTTCATCGGCTGCCCGGACGGCACCCTGACCAGCTACATGAAGATTCCTACGGACCACCTCCTGAAAATCGCTGAGCTATCCGGCCACAGCCCCACCATCATCAAAGTTTAAAGGAGCACCACCATGCACGCCCCCTTATCTTGACACGGAGAGCGAGCCCTTGAAGGAATCGTTGGCACGGTATGCCGGCGCATACAGAGATTCTACGCTTACAACCGGAGCGGAGAACACGCCGTCCTGAACCACATAGAGCGCCTCCTCTATTTCAACTGATTCTTCGCTGAGTACGTCAAAGTAATACTCTGTACGGTCTGCCCTAACACTTCTGTACGCAGCAGGAGTGAATCTGTACCAGTTATCCAGAAGTATCGGCTTGAGGCCTATGTATCTGCCTGAAAGCTGTTCTACCGGCATCAGACAGGCTTCCCTTGGAGCGGTCACTTTTACAAAACTGCGGTTCTCCTTACTCCAGATGCGGTATTCGGCATATATCTTTTCTCCGCGATGGAGTTTTTCCCCTTCCCTTAGAAGCACCCTCTTTGTCTGCTGGCTCCCTCCGGATGAGATTGTGCTGTCGCGATAAAAGACGCGCTCTATCTGAAGGCCATTGCCGCTCTTTTGTATATCGTTGAACCTCAGCGATTCTGTCTTTGAGAGGGTTAGTACGGATATACGCTTGATGCTGTCTGAGGCTTCCGTCATACTGCGTACCGCATTTACAAAGTAGAGGTTCTTGCTCCAATCCTGCGTCTGAGACTGAAGTATCAGCCACAGGCGCAACTGGTCGGAAATATATGCCGCCTTTTCTATGTCCTCCTGTTTGGACGCGGACTTCCCGGAATCCTTGTTTGAACGTGCGTATTCTGCCAGGACGTCTGAAATCAGTGCATGGGCGTATGCCTCGTTATCTATCTGGCCCTTCAGCGGCATTACGGCGTTCGGATAATAAACTCCGCCGTCCGGATGATGCTGGGCGTAATCAATCAGGTCCTCCACATCACGCCTTATGGCTGTCTTGAACTTGCTCCAGGCAAGGATAGTTTCTCCCCAGCCTCTTCCAAGCGCCATACCCTTCTCTGTGGCCAGGAGATTCTGCAGTGTCCTTATCCTCAGAGCCTTGTCAAAGGTGCTGAACTGTGGAAGTTCGTCTTTCTTCGGCGATGGGGAAAGATAGCTGCGGGCAAAGCGGCGGAACTCGCTGAGATTGCGCCTTGTCTGGCGGCGGTCTTCTGTTGTCTCCACCTTGAAAGAAACCTCAGGGAACATAGACCTGACATACATGTATTCCTCATTGTCAAGCCCTCCACACCACCAAGCGCGAGCTGCCGCAAACTGACTGGAATCCAGATACTTGATAGAAGACGTAACTTCCGGAAGCGGATATCCGGCATCGCGGAGGCATGCAAACCTCTCCAAGACAGCGGCGGTGATAACAGGAGAAGGCTCCATATCCTTGAACCAGCGGAATCCCCCAGTGGAATCGCGGAAAGACAGAACCTCGGTCATAATGCTGTCTTTTTCCTCAGCTATAGCGCCAGAAGCCATCATGTTCCTGAAACACAGGGCATCCATCAGCGATATCACATCCTGCCCCTCCGGATAGCTTTCCTTTAGAATTATGCGGCTAAGCAGTTGGGAATATGTCTCAAGACTTTCTCTAGCCCCATCTGGGGACATAGTCTTGAAACTACTCTTCAGAAGAGACAGCGCCTTGTTCCTGTCAGACGAATTCAGTAGCACAGCCGAGTGGGCTTCCGTAAGAGTCTGTGAATCATCCCTAACAGGAATGCTTACGACCACAGCGTCCGATAAGTCGCCAGATGTGAAAACAGCCTTGAGTCCAAGGGTATCCACATTCTGTGGAACGGCAACAGTATAGTGGAACGAGGATGAATTACCTCCGGCCACAGTGGCAGGTTCGGAGAATGAAAAGATTGGAGTCCTGTCATTGCCTTCCTTCATCCATCTTACAGGATTGCCGTTATATGCCAAAATGTATCCGGTGCCGTTATATGAGCCTGTTCCTTTGGCAGATACCGTAGCGCTAATATCGTATAGATCTCTCTTGTACAGATACTTTGGGGTGGCCAGGCTTATCTTCAGCGGAAGACTTACCGTTATGTCCTTGCTAAAGAAAGCGTTGTGCATGTCTCGGGTATGGACGAACAGGTAGAGATGATAGGATGACAGCCTGTCTGAGGTCTTGAAGCTGAATGTAATCTCACCGTTCTTGCTTTTGATGTGCGGCTGGAACGAGAGCACATCCCTAAAGTCGGATCTCTGATTTATACCGCTGAAATCCGGAATCGCAAATTGAGAGGCCACATCCTTTACTCCTGCTCCGCTTCTGTTGGTGGTAATGACAATAACTCCGTTTGCAGCCCTGGAACCATATAGTCCGGTAGCGGCAGAGTCTTTGAGAACGGAAACAGACGATATCTGACTAGGAGAGAGCCGATAAAACTCCTCTTCCAAAACAGGAACGCCATCTAAAATATACAGAGGCTTTGTCTCGGCCGATATGCTGTTTACGCCTCTGATTCTCATTTCGGATGATGCAACTGTTGATGAAACTTGCATACCGGCAACACGGCCCTGCAATGCAGAAACAAAATCATCGCGAGAAGAAACACCGCGAGAAGACACACCGTAACCAATCACCACAACATCCTCTAATTCCATGGATTCTGCGTCTTCAATCATAAGATCAACAATCCCCTGTCCCTTAAAAACCCTGAAAGATTTCACGGGAGTCCGTCTGAGCAGAGAGAGCGAGTTCCAGACATTCCGCCCGAACCTGTCCGCAGAGCGGTCGAAAACAGACAGAACAGCTTCACTGGAGGCATTATTGGTCTTGAACTTGTAACCGAATGTCTTTGAAGGAGTTAAATCATCCTGAAACTCAACGCTTTCAAGCTTGAGAGCCAGAGATTCCCTACGCCTTGTGTATATCTGTTCGTACTCCACAGACTGGCCGCCCCTGAAATACAGAAGATTCAGTCTCACCTGGTCTGGATAAGTGACAGGATAAGGGAAAGTAATCTCCTCAAAGCCGCTTCCAGCCTTTCCATCCAGATGTATGATGCGCTTTTCTATGCAACACTTGTCATCAGACAGCATGGCGGCTATCCACACATCCCCGCAGGCGGCTCCCAACTTTATCTTTATTTCTTCTCCCTCAGCGATTTCTGTCTTGAGAGGATCGAAATATGTTTCTATTCCGTCAACCAGACGGCTTTCATCCTTAAGTTTCAGCAGACAATATTCAACATATCCATATGGATTGTCAGACTCTTCATCTGTCTCTACAGAAAAAACATACAGCCCGTCCGGATAGGAAGAAAGGTACAGCACCACTTCCTTTCCGCTTAAGCCCTCTCCTTTAGCCAAAGTATCTCCCTTTATATTGACAAAAGAGTATTCAAAAGGTAAATCCACCTCTTTCCTACGCTCGCGTATGCATTTGACAATGAATGATGCTGTATCGGAACGGATTACTCCATTCTGGTCAGCGCCTACCCCAAGAAGTCTGTCTTTCAACAATTTCGGGATATTATAATCAGCTGTCTCCTCTTCCTTCAACTCCACTTCAAGAGTGTAATAAGGGCTGACAAGGGCCTCGCTGTCAAATTCCAAAGTCTGCCCTGTAGCGTCAGTTACCTTGAATATGAAATAATAAGTTCCGTCTTGAGGCGCAAAATAAGGGAACGAGAATCTTCCGCCAGGCTCCAGAGCCACCTTTTGCACGGTAAGTGTATCCTTCTTCCAGCCGCCAGTCAATACTCTCACCTCCATATC
>JAFZMA010000041.1 GCA_017551215.1 Bacteroidales bacterium
AGAACATAGGGGAGATTGCAAATGCCGGGGCCGATGTGGTTGTGGCTGGCAGTGCTGTCTTCGGTGCAAAAGATCCCGCTAAGGCTATCAAGATCCTTCAAGGCAAACTTACTGCCTGACAACACCTTACATTGACGGCCTTTTTATCAGGCAAAAACCTTTCCTCTCGCCTTCGCTACGCTCATCCCTCCCATCAAAGATGGGCCCCTCCCGTTCATGTGGCCACGGGCGGCCACAGGCTCTGAGGAAAGTTTTTCCTGATAAAACAGCCCTAACGAAGTGTGGCAATGACGGTTTGGCAGGCGCGGACCTTGTCGCCTTCCTTTACGAGAATCCCGGACCCGAGAGGCAGGAAGAAATCCACCCTGCTGCCAAACTTGATGAAACCCATCTGCTGGCCGGCTGCAACAATGTCTCCTTCCTTGGCATAGCAGACAATGCGGCGGGCCACATAGCCTGCTATCTGCCTGACCAGCACATCCTTGCCGCAATCCAGGCGGATTCCCACAGAAGTCCTCTCGTTCTTCTCAGAAGACTTTGGGTGCCAGGCCACAAAGTAATTGCCGTAATGATGCTTGCTGTAGAGTATCCTGCCGCACGCAGGAAAGTAGTTTACATGCACGCTCCAAAGGCTCATGAACACGGAAACCTGAATGCACTTTGAATGCATGAACTCTGTTTCCTCCGTCTCCCTGACTATCACCACCTCCCCGTCTGCAGAGGACAAAATCTCATTGTTTGAAGAGGATATTACTCCGCGATGGGGATCTCTGAAAAAGAAAGCGATAAACGCAAACAGAGCCAGCAAGACTGCCGCCACTGCCACCGTAATCCAGTTCACCCCAAAGGCCAGCATGATTACAGTTGCAATCACCGCAAAGACAAAGAATGTCAGCAAAACCGATATGCGGCCTTCCTTGTGTATCATCTTAAATAACCATCATAGCTATCAGGTAAAACAGGAATGCCGAAGGCCAGGCCAAAAGTCCGCTGTCGAACCTGTCCAGAAGTCCCCCGTGCCCAGGCATTATCCTACCGGCATCCTTCTTCTGGAAGTGACGCTTGATCTTGCTCTCAACCAGATCGCCGAGAACACTGAAAATACATACAGCCAGGCCGAACAAAGCGGAAACCCAATATGGGAAATATGGCATAAGAAGGTTGAATGCCCTGAGTATCAATGCTGCGGCTATGGAAAGAGCCACTGCCCCGTATACTCCCTCCCAGGATTTCTTTGGAGAAACGCTTGGCATAAGCTTATGCCCATGCTTTCCCTGACCGAAGGCCGTTCCTATACAGTATGCGCCTACATCCCCCGCCCACATCACAATCAGCAGAGAAGCTATAGCCCATCCGTCATAACCTCCCATGTCAAAAGAGATATAGGAATAACCTTCTGGAGAATTTGCTTCAGAAAGATATAGGCCACAGTAACTGGAAGCCAGAGAAATAAGCATCAGCAGAGAAAAAGGCAAAGCGATGTAAAGAAGGGAAGAAAGCGAAAACGACATGTAGAACTTGTTTCCCTCCAGCAGGTCAACAACGGGTATGGCTAATATCAGAACAAAAAGAATCAGAAACAGAATAATTTCAAGAGAAGGTTCTTTAATGCCGAACATAATTGCCAGACCCCAGAAAAGGCAAATGGAAGCTATAAGTGTTATGATTTTGAGCAAAACCTTGCCCTTGCCTATCGTAAGCCTAAGATACTCGTAATCAGTCCTTACAAGGAAGAAAGAAAAGAGTATGAGGAAAGGAAGCGGATTATTCGGGACGATAATCAGAGACGCCAGTGTCAAAGCCGTGAACACCACTCCGCTAATTGTCCTTACCGTTAACTCTTTCATATCTATCCGTTTATTTTGTGTTTCCGGAATTCCTATTCTGCCTTATCCGGTTCTTCGCTTTCCGGAAGTTCTTTCACCGGCTCAGCGGAGTCCAGTTCCTTAACTCTAGGACCATAGATTCTCTCAAGATCCTCCGCAAAGATTACCTCTTTCTCAAGCAGAAGCTGTGCAAGTTCCTTAAAGCCGTCCATGTGGCTCTCAAGAACCTCCTTAGCCATCTGATGTGCCTTATCTATCAGTGCCTTGGTCTCATTGTCCACCATCTCCGCGGTCTTCTCGCTGAAAGGCTTGGAGAGGTTGTATCCGTCTTCCTGGAAGTTGTACCAGGAAACATTGCCAACTTTATCGCTCATACCATAGTAGGCAACCATAGCGTAAGCCATCTTGGTAAGACGCTCAAGATCATTGAGGGCACCGGAAGAAATCTTGTTGTTTATTATTTCCTCTGCCACGCGGCCTCCAATCAGGCTAGCCATCTCGTCCATCATCTGCTCCTTGGTCATAATCTGCCTCTCCTCAGGCACATACCAGGCAGCACCCAGAGCCTTGCCTCGTGGAATTATGGTAACTTTCAGAAGCGGATTCGCGTTTGGCAGGAACCAGCTTACGGTAGCGTGACCGGCCTCGTGGTAAGCTATTGTACGTTTCTCGGATGGCGGAATAATCTTGCTCTTGCGCTCCAGACCGCCCACAATCCTGTCTATGGCATCCAGGAAGTCCTGCTTATCCACATGCTTCTTGTTGTGGCGGGCGGCAATCAGGGCCGCCTCGTTGCAGACGTTAGCAATGTCCGCACCGCTGAATCCTGGAGTCTGCTTTGCAAGGAATTCGGTATCCAGATCCGGATCCAGCTTAAGTTTCTGAAGGTGAACCTTGAAGATGGCCTCACGGTCCTTAAGTTCAGGAAGATCTATGGTAATCTGGCGGTCGAATCGGCCGGCTCTCATCAGGGCCTTGTCCAGAATATCCGCACGGTTGGTTGCAGCAAGAATTATCACGCCGCTGTTGGTGCCAAAACCGTCCATCTCTGTAAGGAGCTGGTTCAGTGTATTCTCCCTCTCGTCATTAGAAGAAAAGCCAACGTTCTTTCCCCTTGCCCTGCCCACAGCGTCTATCTCATCGATGAATACAATGCAAGGAGCCTTTTCCTTGGCCTGCTTGAACAAATCCCTTACGCGAGAAGCTCCAACTCCCACGAACATCTCCACAAAATCACTTCCGCTCATGGAGAAGAACGGTACATTTGCCTCTCCGGCTACTGCCTTGGCCAGCAATGTCTTGCCAGTGCCAGGAGGGCCTATAAGAAGCGCTCCCTTAGGAATCTTTCCGCCAAGGCTGGTGTATTTTGACGGGCTCTTGAGGAAGTCCACAATTTCCATAATCTC
Source organism: Bacteroidales bacterium (assembly GCA_017551215.1). The sequence goes on from JAFZMA010000041.1 coordinate 3,233, forward strand.
CACCTTAGCCTCTTCCAGACCGGCAACATCCTTGAATGTAACTTTCACCTTGCTGTTCTTGTCAAACACTTTTGCCTGGCTCTTGCCCACGGAGAAAATTCCTCCTCCGCCACCGCTGCCGCCGGCACCTCCACCGCTCATTCCCCTGGACAGACGGCTGAACAGGTAGATAGTGAAAATGATGAACAGAAGCGGCCACAGCCAGTTGAAGATATTACCCCAGTAATCCGTGGCGTTGTCCAGTGTATATTCGAACTTCTTGTTCTCAGGAAGTGAATCTCTCAGAGCGCTGAACTCCTTTTCCACATCGTACAATGCCGGAAGCTGGAAGTAATACAGGTTCTGGTATTTGAGTTCCTTTCCGCCGAACTTGTTCTCGTACTTTTTCAGCCTGTCCTTCTTGATTGTAACGGTTCCCTTCTGCTCGTTCATCACGTAGGCTATCTTCTCCACGTCTCCCTCCGAGATCATCTTCTCCTTCACCTCGTACCATTCAGCCTTCACAGGCTCTCCACCCTCGTAATGGAACCACATGTACAGAAGCAGCAGGATCAGCGGAATGTAGATCCAGGTAACAACCGACATGAAAGGACTCTTTTTCTTATTGCTTGTCTGAGTCATATAGTCTAATCTTCGTAAGTTTTTCTGTCACAGTCGCTCCACAAATCCTCCAGGCGGTAGAAATTCCTGTATTCGGTCTGGAAGATATGCACAACGATATCTCCAAAATCCTGGATAATCCAGAAACGGTTCTCCTTGCCCTGGGAACGCAGCACCTTCTTCTTGAGCCTCTCTATCATACGGTCTTCCACGTTATCGGCAATCGCAGAGACATTGGTGGTGGAATCCGCATTGCAGATAACGAAGAAATCGCAGATGCCGCTGCCTTCCTTCCTCAGGTCCAGGGAAATAACGTTCTGGCCCTTCTTCTCCAGAATGGCATCGGTAATAACCTCCAAATCACTGGGAACGGCTTTCTTCTCAACCTTCTTTGCAGGAGTTTTTTTTGCAGTGGCCTTCTTTGCAGGAGCCTTCACGGTCTTTTTTGCAGGAACTTTTGCTGTTGTGGCTTTCTTTAACGTCATATCTTCGTATTTGTTAACTTTGCATTCATCTTTCAAATATACGTAAAAATACATCAATTATTTTGCCAAAGGACAATATGACAGAAAAACTAGATATACGCTGGCTTAAAGTCACCGATTCCACCAACAACAGGGCTCTGGAAGGAATCCCTACTGAAAAAGACTACACAGTCTGGGCCGCAGAATTCCAGACAGCAGGAAGAGGCCAGAGGGGCAACACCTGGAAAAGCGCCCAGGCCCAGAACCTGATGTTCTCCATTCTCTTCAAACCGGACTTTATCAAGGCTAGGGACCAGTTCATCATATCCGCCATTGTAACCCTAGGCATAGGAAAGTACCTGAAAGACAAGGGTGTAACCAGCAAAATCAAATGGCCTAACGATATATATGTGGCAGACAGGAAAATCTGCGGCATCCTCATAGAGCAAAACATCAGCGGAGATTCCCTGACCGCAAGCGTCGCCGGAATAGGGCTCAACATCAACCAGCGGGAATTCCCCAAGGACCTGCCCAACCCTACCTCCCTTGCTCTTGAACTGGAAAGGCTTGGAGCAAAGTCAGATAGCTTTATCCTCAGCGATGAACTTGAAGTGCTTGTCAAGGACATCTTCCTTTTCTACGGCAGAGCCAGGGAAGAGTTCCTTAAAACCGGCAGATATGATTCTCTGTACAACGAATATCTCGACCGCCTCTACCGCAAAGGAGAATTCCACTCCTACACGGAAACCGCTACCGGAAAAACGATAGAAGCCAAAATCATAGGTATAGACGAAACTGCCTGTCTGGTTCTGGAAAACCGCGACAGGCAGCGTAAATCATTTGCTTTCAAAGAAATATCCTATATTATCTAGAAGTTCTTTTCTTCTTTCTGAAAGCGCGGACAACAAGGTCTATCAGGATCAGCACCAGAATGCAGAGGCCTCCAAATACAATGTAAGGGAGGTAGCTTGGTGCATCAGTTGCGGCAGGGACAGGATAACTGTCGCTGAGGATAACCTTGTCTCTCAGATAAACAGCATAAGCATACCACTCCTGGATATCTGCATTGTCCAGGAACCAGCCTGCCTCTGTGCCTCTGAGGCTGCAGTAACGCTCGATATCCGGAACTTCCTTTCCTTCCTTGTTTTTAGGCTCAAGGCTCAGCAGACCATGGGATTTCTCACCTGCCAGAGAAATGTTGTTGGCTGTGTAGATGTCGGTTACAACAGGATAAAGATCAGAGGAAACAACCTTCTTTCCGTGAACATAAACATCCTTAACCCTGAAGAACTTAGGCATGCGGGAATTATAAGTGTAGTTGAGGCCGTAGAAACTGATGTGGGTATCCGGATTCTCGGCTGCGGAAGAGCAGTTGAACTCGCATATTTTCTTGATTTCGCTTCCATTGAGATACACTACAACAAGCTGGCTGCCAGGGTTCTTTCTGGAATCTCTTCCCAGGGATAGGGAATTGAACACATCGTTGTATGTGATTGGCCCGGAAGGAAGTTGCTGGCGCAAAACTCCGTCCGGAACAACTGCAACCAGACGGGCAGAATCAGCCCCAACTTCCTTAATAAAGTAAGCGGCGTTGAATATAGCCCTTGCAACATCGTAACCCATTGGGTTGAAACCAGTTGAATCTGTACGGAGAGAAAGAGGCGTCTTTATGGTGTCTATCACGTCAAATGGAGAAGAATGGTAGCGCTTGCCAAACTGGTCAGATACTTTTTCTTTCAGTTTGTCAAAGATAATCTGGGTTGCCGGGTCTGGGGTAATATCCTCAGGAACCGGGAGAATCTTATAGTCTACAAGGGAAACTCCGGAACTGCTCTTGAACAGGTCTGCCTCTCCTATGAGGCTTCCGTTTGCTCCGGCAGAAACGATAGCGGTATTGCCAACCATATAAGGCTTTGCAAGAGCCTCGTGGTCATGGCCGCTGACTATCAGGTTAATCTCAGGACATTCGGTTGCAAGACGGGCATCCTCGCTGTTCTCTCTTGCAAGGGCACCGCTGTGAGACAATGCGATGATAAAATCCACGCCGGCTTTCTGGAGTGCAGGGATAATCTGCTTTGCAACCTCAACCGGATCTTTCCACGGCATCTTGCCATTAACGGCGCTGGTCTCGTACGCGTTCTTTCCCAGAATTCCGAAAACGCCAACCTTCATTCCGGCCTTATCCAATATGATGTATCTCTGGTGATTAATATATGGAAGGCACTGGGCAAAGTCCTTGTTTTCTCCGGCATCTATGTTTGCCGTAATGTTCAGAGGCCAGTCCATAAGCTTGTTTGTCACAGGATTAATGGAATTGCCCTGAATACGGGAATTGTAGAACATGTAGGAAAGAGAAGTCAGGCCAAGATCAAAATCGTGGTTTCCGAACACAAACGCATCGTATCCAGCCAGAGCCAACTGGCGGTACTCCGTTGCATCTATCTCTGTAAAAGCGGAATAGATAGAGCCAAAGGCAATGTCTCCGGCATCCAGTGTAACCACTCCGTAGCCCTCTTCCTGGGCCTTAGCCCTCTCCTGATTGATGAATGCAGTAAGACGTGGATACTTTTCTGCGCAAGAGTGAAGGTCTGAGGTGAAAATAACCCTAATGGTATTCACCTTGCGGTTAGTAGATTTACCCTTGATACCTTTTTGCGCAAAGGAAGCATTGCAGAGCAAAAGGGCTGCAATCGCCATCGCTGAAAAAGCTATGAATCTTCTCATATCTTAAAATTTTATTTTTCCAAAAAATGTCTCATTTCAGAAGCCATTTCTTCTGCCTTGATGGCAGCCACTTCTGCAAATTTATCTGTATTGTCTGCGTAGATTATTCCTCGCGACGAGTTGACTATCAGGCCACAGGAGGAATTCATGGCAGCCTTGGCCACTTCTTCCACCGTGCCTCCCTGAGCCCCCACTCCCGGAACCAGGAAGAAGCTCTCCGGGCTTATGCTGCGGATTCTGGCAAGCTGCTCTGGACGGGTTGCCCCAACAACAAACATTATGTTCTCCTTGTTGCCCCAATCCTGGGATTTGCGGATAACTCTCTCATAGAAAGGCATCTGAATCTGGCCCTCATACAATTCCGGAGAATCGCAGCAAACAGGCATGGTCTCGAAATCCACTGCGGTGACGTTGGATGTCAGGGCCAGAAGAATCACCCATTTCCCTTTATATGAGAGGAATGGCAGAACAGCATCTCCGCCCATATAAGGAGAAAGAGTAACCGCATCGCAATCCATCCTCTCAAAAAAAGCCTTGGCATACTGCCTGGCAGTGTTTCCAATATCTCCCCTTTTAGCATCGGCGATGACAAAAAGGTCCGGATATGTCTCCCTAATGTAGAGCACAGTCCTTTCCATCTCCATGAAGCCCTCCCATCCGGCTGCCTCATAGAAGGCTGTATTTATCTTATAGGCAACCGCATACTTGGCTGTTGCGTCTATGATGTCCTTATTGAAAAGGAAGATGGCTTCCGCCTCGCTCATTGTAACGTTGCGCTCCTTTACGCAGGCTGGAACCTTGTCAAGATCCGTGTCCAGTCCAACGCAGAGGAAGCTTCCCTTCTTTTTAATCTGAGCGTATAATTCGTCGTAAGTCATTATTGTAAAATTTTGCGCCCCGTCAACTCAGCAGAAGGCCGCCCGTAAAGGAAGCCAGTTTCTCCTGAGCGTATTCCAACGATACCCCAAAAGATTTCTTTCCGGAAGACGGAGCCTCATACATAGCATCCACCATAATTGCCTCGCAGATAGACCTTAAGCCTCTGGCTCCAAGGTTGTATTTTATGGCTGTATCAACAATGAGATCCAGCACGCTGTCATCTATCTTCAGGTCTATGCCGTCCATTTTGAACATCTTCCTGTACTGCTTTACAAGAGCATTCTTAGGCTTTATCAGAATATCCATAAGAGCGGCTCTGTCAAGCGGATGCAGGAAGGTAACCACCGGAAGTCTACCGATGAGTTCCGGAATCAGGCCGTATGCACGCAAATCCTGAGGAGCAATGTAGCGCAGCAAATCCTTCTTGTCCAGACCCTTGGTCTTTTCCTGAACACCGTAACCCACAACCTTGGTATTTAGCCTCTGGGCAATCTTCTTGTCTATACCCTCAAAAGCACCGCCGCAGATGAAAAGAATGTTGTTCGTGTTCACGGCTATCATCTTCTGTTCAGGGTGTTTGCGGCCTCCCTGAGGAGGAACGTTCACGATGTTTCCCTCCAGAATCTTTAGCATAGCCTGCTGAACGCCTTCACCAGAAACATCGCGGGTGATGGAAGGGTTGTCGCTCTTTCTGGCAATCTTGTCTATCTCATCGATGAATACAATTCCCATCTCCGCCTTTGCAACGTCATAATCAGCATCTTGCAGAAGCCTGGTAAGAATGCTCTCCACATCCTCTCCAACATATCCGGCTTCCGTAAGCACTGTAGCGTCCACAATGGCAAACGGAAGATGCAGCATCTTGGCAATGGAACGCGCCAGGAGGGTCTTGCCGGTTCCGGTTGGCCCAACCATCAGCACGTTGGATTTCTCCAGCTCCAGACCAGAGCCGTCATCGTCCTGGTTCAAGATTCTTTTGTAATGGTTGTAAACGGCCACGCTAAGGAACTTCTTTGCCTCTTCCTGACCAATCACATACTGGTCCAGATATTTGTGTATTTCTTTTGGAGACAGAAGCTTGAATTCCTCTTTAACCTTGGATACAAACTTTCCCTTGTCTCCTGAGGGCTGATTATCGTGAATGTAATTGTGGATGTTCTCCACACAGTCTGTGCAGATGCAGCCGGAAGAACGGCCTACAAGCAAAGCGCCGTCTTTCTCAGTGCGTCCGCAGATTATGCATCGTGGAGCCTGATGGTTCCCTCCATTACCTTTTGTTCCGGCAGCCATGTCACTTCTTCTTGGCCTTGGCCAGAATCTCGTCTATCATTCCGTACTCCTTGGCTTCCTGAGAAGTCATCCAGTAATCCCTGTCCGCGTCTTTCTCGATCTGCTCCAGGGTCTTTCCCGTGTTCTGTGCCAAAGATTCATAAAGCTCGCGCTTTGTCTTGATGATTTCCCTTGCCTCAATCTCTATGTCGGAAGCCTGGCCGGAAGTTCCGCCCATAGGCTGGTGAATCATAATTCTGGAATGAGGAAGTGCACTGCGCCTTCCCTTTACACCGGCTGCCAGGAGAACTGCGGCCATGGAAGCGGCCATACCCGTACAGATGGTGCATACATTCGGGCTCACGAGATTCATTGTGTCGTAAATGCCCCATCCGGCATATACCTGCCCGCCCGGAGAGTTGATATACAGCTGGATATCAGCCTCAGGGTCTGCGCTTTCCAGATACAGTAGCTGTGCCTGGATAATGTTGGCCACATCATCATTGATAGGAACTCCAAGGAAGATTATCCTGTCCATCATAAGGCGGGAAAACACATCCATAGAGGCCACGTTCAGGTGCCTTTCCTCAATGATTGTAGGGTTTATGTATGCAGCGCTCTGGGCTGCGTAACCGTCCAGCTTCAGGGAACTGATGCCTTTGCGGTCTGATGCAAAAAGTTGAAAATCTCTGTTCATATTTTTAGCTTATTCAGCCTTAGGGGTTTTCTTTGCAGGCTTCTTAGGTGCAGCCTTCTTCTTTGCAGGCTTTGCAGGAGCGGCATTCTCGTTCAGAAGAGCAAGTTCCTCGCGTGTAACCTCCTTAACGTCAGCCGTTACAACGCCCTTAACATAGTCCAGGACCATATCTTCCTCGCACTTCTCGTAAACGCGGTTCATCTCCTTCTCGTTGTTGAGCATCTGCTCGGCATACTGGTTCAGAGTCTCCTGCGGTACGCTACTCAGGCCATACATAGCAAACTGAGTTGCTGTCATCTCCCTGGCTGTCTTCAGAAGTTCTTCCTTGCCAATCTTCATCTTCTGGTCAGAGAACAGCTTGCGGCTTATCATCTGCCAGCGGTAATCCTGCAGGAACAGAGGGAATTCCTTCTCTATCTGCTCCATTGTGAATTTTCCGTCGTTGACCTTAAAGAGCCACTTCTTCAGGAATCCCTCAGGAAGAGGAAGGTCTGCCTTCTTTACAAGATAGTCTATGAGATCACGCCTGAAACGCCAGTCGCTCTCCTGCTTGTATTCTCCCTTAAGGCGCTCTTCCAGAGCCTTGTCAAACGCAGCCTCATCCTTGACGGTATCCTTTCCGAACACGCGGTCAAAGAGATTCTGGTCAACTTTTGCAGGAACAAAAGTCTGAACCTTTCCAATGGTCAGCTTGTAAACAGGATTAGCCTCGTCAAACTCCTCCTTCTTGATTCTCAACAGAGAAGCCCTGTCTGTCTCGTTAGGGAAGCACTTTACAACGTCTATGTCAAAGCTGTCTCCGGCCTTCTTTCCAAGGAACTGCTTCTTGTTCTTAGAGTCTATGCTCTTGAGAGTTACGTAGGTGTTCTCCACCTTCTTTTCTCCCTGCTCCAGGTCTACAACCAGGAAGTCCTCCTCGCCTGCTTTCTCAGTATCCTGAAGAGAACCGAACTGGCGGAGCATATCTTCCTTATACTTCTTGAGAGCCTCATCCTCAACCTTTATGCTGTAGTAGGAAACCTTGTCTTCCTTGTCCAGGGAAATGTTAACCTCTGGACGGACAGCCATATCGTAAACGAACTCGAAAACCTCATCCTTATCCGGATCTATCTGCTTCTGCAACTCTTCATTAGGAATAGGCTCACCGATAAGATCAAGGTTGTTGTCCTTTATGTAACCATTGATTCCGTCTGTAATGATTTCATTTATAGCCTCGTTCATGGCAGACGGGCCATAGAGTCTCTCTATCAGCCCCATAGGAGCCATACCCTTGCGGAATCCCTTGATTTCAGCCTTTCTGCGATACTCTCTCAGCTGTTTTTCTTTCTTTTCGTTAGCTTCTTTCTTCTCAAACTCTACATTCAGCTGGTAAGTCAGCTGTTCTGTTTCTTTCCTTGTTATTTTCATATTTCTGATAATTGTAATTATTCTCCTCGGCGATGCGCTTTGCGCATAAGGCGGGCAAATTTAGGCAAAATACTCGGCTTAATCAAATTGAAGCCCCTATCTCCACTTCCTAAAGAGAATGACGAGTATTACCGGCACACCCAGAAGGGCCGCAACCGTGTTGATTGGAATTACCGTTCCTGAGCCAGGAAGCTCGGACAAAGTATCCGCAAGCAGCGTGAGGCAACCGCCCAGAAGGGCAGAAGCCGGAAGCAGCACCCGATGGTCCGCATTCCTGAAAATGAAACGCGCTATATGCGGAACCGCAATTCCAAGGAAACCTATAGGGCCGCAGAATGCTGTAACAGCACCGCTCAGGAGAGTTGTGGAAATCAGGATTCTCATTCTTATCATTTTGACATCCAGTCCAATGGATGACGCGTACGTTTCTCCCGGGAGGATGGCGTTCAGGTCCTTTATATTCATGACTGCCAGCACCAGCCCTATCAGGGCAAGGATACCGAGTATGGAAATCTTCACCCAATCCAGAGCCGCAAAGCTTCCCATTGTCCACAGAACGTATGCCTTAAGGGAATGAGCATTTGAAGTATACTGCAGCAAATTCACCAAAGCACTGGCTATGAAACCTATCATCACGCCGAAAATCAGAAGCGTAAGGCTTCCCTTTACCCTGTTGGACACATACATGATAAGCAGAGTCACCAGGGCTGCTCCGGCAAGGGCAGCTCCCGCGCTTCCCAGTGAATTCAGGACGGAGCCGCTTCCCCCGCCAAGCAGGGATGTTCCCATTATGTACAGGGCCACTCCCAATCCCGCTCCGCTGCTGACTCCCAGTATGTAAGGGTCTGCCAGAGGGTTGCGGAAAAGAGTCTGCATCTGAAGTCCGCAAACGGCAAGGGCTATGCCGCAGATAAGGGCAACCACGGCCTTTGGTACACGGAAGTTCACAAGGATATCCCGCCCCAGTTCAGTGGAAAACAAATCGCGCACGCTGAGAGAGGCCGACCCTAAAACCAGATCGGCAATAAACAGCGCCAGTAACAGCATCGCTGAGATAAAAAAATATAGGCTTCTCTTTTTCACTTTATCATCCTTGCGGGATACAAAAATACCCACTATTTGCTACTTTTGCAACGCAAAGTCCAAGGGACCATCCGCCCCTTGGCCCACCACAGACAAATTATTAACATTTACAAATACTTCAACGCATTATGAGACAGAAAATTGTTGCCGGAAACTGGAAAATGAACACCACTGTTGCAGAAGGAATAGACCTTGTCAACCAGATAATCGGTAAGATAGAAGAAGTTCCCCAGGACGTGAAACTCATCGTTAACACTCCTTTCACCCACCTTTTCCCGGTTAGCAAGATCATCGGAGATATCAAATGCCCGTTCTGTCGCAGCAAGATCTCTCTCGGCGCCCAGAATTGTTCAGACAAGGAAAAAGGCGCCTACACCGGAGAGGTTTCCTCCAAGATGCTCTCTTCCGTTGGCAAGGCAGTGGGAACAGTAGCCGGCGCTCCTGAAGGCGCAACCGGAGCTCCAGTGGAATATGTAATCCTCGGACACTCAGAAAGAAGAGGCTACTATGGAGAAACCAACGCCATACTTCTGGAGAAAATAAACCAGGCTCTCGCAGCCGGCCTTAAGGTCATCTACTGCGTGGGAGAAGCGTTGGAAGAAAGAAAGGCAGGCAAGCACTTTGATGTTGTCGCAGAGGAAATCAAGGAAGTCCTTTTTAACCTCAGCCCTGAGCAGATCAAGAATATCGTTGTAGCATACGAGCCAATCTGGGCCATCGGAACGGGAGAGACCGCAACCAAGGAGCAGGCTCAGGAGATCCATGCTTTCATCCGCAAGACTCTGGCAGAGAAATTCGGAGCTCTGGCAGAAGAAACCTCCATCCTTTACGGCGGAAGCTGTAAACCGTCCAACGCCCGGGAATTGTTCAGCCAGAAAGACATTGACGGTGGCCTGATCGGCGGCGCAAGCCTCAAGGCAGACGACTTCATCGCCATCGCCAAGAGCTTCTAGCCCAAAAGTGTCTGCAAGATTAAGCGTAGACTATTTATCAGACTTCTTCTCTTTCAATTTAAGAGTGCCTTCCAGTTCGTAGGCACCCCAGTTCCATCCGTCCTTTTCCGCCAGCTTCACTGGATTTATCCTTATGGAGTCATTGGCATACTTGTCTCCCAATGCAGGGTTATCTTCTGAATGATAAACAAAAAATGTTTCATTCTTTGACGGAGACATAATAAAAGTTCCCGTAGTGTCTATCTTACCATTGGAATCTGATTTCCTTTTCAAAGGGAAATCAACACCTGGAGTCCAAGAAGTTCCATGACGACCCTCCCTCAACAATCTAACTCTCAACGAGGCACCGCTTATAGGTTTTCCATCTGCATCCAAAACCAATGCTTTTATTTTCAGAGTACCCTCAGGAGTGCCATAAGCTACCATAACTTCACTCTTAGAACAGGAAATGAAGCCCAACAAGCCCATTAGAATACCTAACAGATATTTGTAAAGAGATATTGCCTTTTTTGCCATAACTAAAAATTTTAAGCACGAATCCTGCAAAAAACAAACCATCAAAGTTGCAGAATCCGTTAGTTGTGGCAAATATACTTATTCCCCCCCCAAAAAAAAATTATTTCAGGCGATCGAGATGGCAGAACTGGAGGCTGCCGTCAGAGTTCCTCAGATGCATTCCCCCGCCCTCGCAGTAGCGGAAAAACTTGCAAGAGCCGCACTGGCCCTCCTTCATCCATGACCTGTCCCGATAAACCTGAAAGCGGTTGTTCCACACTTCCATAAAATCATCCTTATAGATGTTGCCCTGATTGTAGTCAGCACGTATGCTCACGCATGCGGAAATAGAACCATCGTTGAGTACAGAGCCCACATTAATGCCGGCGTGACAGCGGAACAGGTTATTGCGCACTTTTCCCTCAAGTGCTCCCAGGAAACCCTCGCAAGAATAATCACACCTGATACGGCCTTCCTTCCGGGTATCTTCTATAAACTTAAGCACACCGCGGAAGCGCTCATTGTCCAGCTGCATCATAGGATCATACTTACCTCTCCCGGACGGGAATACGGTAAAAATTCTCCATCGTTTGAGACCCATAGAGATAAGCATCTCCTTAATCTGGTTGAGCTCATTGTAATTGCGCTGGTTCACGCAGGTTACCACATCAAAGGCCAAATCATCTCCGGCTCCAATAGCAAGCTTAATAGCCTGAATTGCTTTCTCGTGGCTCCCAACACGACCCCTCATCCAGTCGTGAGATTCCTTCAGACCATCCAGGCTAACGGTCATTGAATGCAGGCCGGAAGCCCTCAGACGCCGGAACCTCTCCGGAGTCATAGCAAAACCGTTGGTTACCATACCCCACGGAAAACCTTTCTGGATTATCTTGCGCCCGCATTCCTCCAGGTCCTTGCGCATCAAAGGCTCACCTCCTGTCAGAATCACCAGAATCTCCCCTGTCTTGTCTCCCATCTTTTCGCAATAAGCCTTTACGGAATCCAGCACCTTCAAAAAATCTTCCATCTTCATGGATGTGGCGCTCGGCAAGATCTTGCAGTCACTTCCGCAATGCCTGCAAGCCAGATTGCACGAAAGGGTACACTCCCAGAAGAGCTGCTTGAGTTTGTGCTCTTTAATGTCGATATGCCGGAGTTTCCGCTCCGCTTCGCAGGCCAGCCAGGTCTTTAAGGGCAACCCTTTCATTATTGACTATACGTGAAATGTCTGATTTTATAACGCTTACCCAAAGAATTATTCATCCTTCTTTGTAAGTTTGAGATTGATGTTCATCTCGTATGTCCCCTTTTCCCATTTGCCATCACCCTCCTTAATCTTCTCGGCCTTAACGGTAACGGAATCATCCTTGAACTTGCCGGAATGCTCCATGTTTTCAGCCCCATAATAGACCACATTAGCTCCGGAGATTAGCCGGAAATCGGCAAAGAGATGCAAAGTATCAGAAACTGTTCCGTCCTCCCCCGTATCCACGCAGCTAAGTTCCATGTTATTCTCTATGTTCTTCAGCAACAACCTGGTCTTGCCTGCAGGATTGCCATCCTCATCCAGCACCTTAACGTTAACTTTTAGAGAGGCGTGTGGACATCCATATTCCACCTGAGGGCCATTATTGTTGCCGCATGCAGAGAACCCCGCCAGTGCCAGCACCCCCGCCAATATCTTCCTGAACACTTTCATATTCAAATATTTATAATCTTATTCCGTTTTCTTCTTAAGCCTCAGCGATGCCTTTATCTCATTCGTTCCCTTATGCCAGTCACCATTCCCCTTCTTGTAAGAAGACTGAACTCTCACAGAATCATCCCTGTATTTGACAGGCAGACCTGCATTATGGTCCCCGATAAAAACAACATTGGCGCCTTCCAACAGGTAATCCGCCCCATATTTTGGCCCCAAATCCGCATCGTGAGAATAATTGATTTTTCCTTTGGAATCGGTCACCAGCTCAAGATGCTTCAGATTATAGTTCAAATCCTTGAATTCAATCTTTGCATTAGAGACCGGCTGGCTGGCTTCATCTGTTACATTGACCTTGATCCTTAGAGTGTTATACGGAGAACCGTAAGCGCAACAGCCTATGGTTACACTTATCCCGAATGAAGAAAGCACAAACGCCCAAAGTTTCCTTTTCCGTATCATAGACTTGCCTCCACGTTATAATGCGTTTCAAATATACAAAACGTTTTCAATTACCGGACATCTTACAACAACTTACTTGCTTCTGTGCAATTTGCCGAAAAAATAATACCTTTGCAATCCAATGCGGGTATGGCGTAATTGGCAGCCGCGCCAGACTTAGGATCTGGTGGAGTAATCCGTGGGGGTTCGAGTCCCTTTACCCGCACTGAGTTTACGCCGCTTGCGCGGCGGTGGCTTCCTCCGGAAGCGTTGCCTCCGGCGACCTATTAATCCTTACGTCCGATCACGGACGCCTGCTCTGTTTAAGTGTGCAAGGTGTCCCATTCCCAGCACCACCTTGCACGTTTTACCCCTTAAAGTGCTCCCGTCGTCCCTATTTCTGCACCGTCAGGAGCATTTTTGCCCGTTTTTGCTCCCGTCGTCCAATTTTTAGGGACGACGGGAGCACTCTTCAATCCTTAATCAGATTCCTTTTCTTTCATCATAAAGTGAGAAACCCCTATTTCAGCCAATTCTCTGAGAAACTCGAGTAATAATTTTCCTTCTTCATCACTGATTCCCAGTTTCTGAAATTCTTCTTTATAATCGTTAACTTTTATCATAATTTATACTGTTATTATATTGTGTAAATAAGTTAGGAAAAACCTGTATGCTACTCCCATTGGTTTTTATTACATTTGCATTGGTAAGATCGTTGAATTAAAAAAAACTGTGCAATGAAAAGATTGTTATTGGCAGTTTGTGCCATATTGATGTCTGCCTACTGTTTTGCAGACAAAGCAGTTAAAGTTAAACAAGGAAGTTTAGACTGCTTACAGGAAAGTTCTGTTGCCGCTATCGAGTTTGATTTTTCCAAAACCACATGGGAGGTGAAGGTGGACTTCAAAACCTGGTGCGGGAAAGACTATGACAAAAGAATCGAATTGATGAAAAGTGGCTTTGTCACTACTTTCAACCTGTCTTCTTCAGGAATGAAAATAGCCTTGGACGAAGCGGAATCTCCAAAATACAAGATACTTTTTACCGTAGATGACCTGGCAAGGCGTCCGGCTTTATGGGGACATCCGGGGCAAGGCAAGTTTTATGTGTCTGGAAAGATAACTGTTGTTGATATTGCAACAAACGAGACCGTGTGCCTGCTGGATGTTGACAAATTCGGAGCCGGTATAGATTACACCAATGACGACGGCCTCATGAAATGCTTCAGCGGCTTGGCAAAAGCCATATTCAAGCTAAAGTAAGATAGAGACTAACGTCAGTATGGAAGACGTACTCCTTAGAGAAATAGACCGCATTGGAGAAATGATGCTGATGATAGCCAGGCGGTTAGGACTGCTTGGCGGAAAAAAGCCGGACTATTCCGTCTCTAACGTAAAGGAGGAGCTCGGCAAGGCTGACCTTGAGATAGACCTGGATAATGTTCTAAAGAAAGAGAATCCTGTTTGCTATCTTGTGGAGGAGAAAAAATTCTCAGACCGCGCATTGGAATCTTTCATAGAAATCCTGTTCTATTCAGATTTAGAAGAATCCAGAAAGGCCTCTTTACTCAGCGATGCCATTTCGTACCTGGACAGCAAAGGCTATATCTCCTTCAAACTGCACTCACTTATTTCAGACTGAAATCGGATTTATTGTTGTATCTTTATCTCCGATAAAACATCCGACAACAAAAACAAACAATATCGATTTTATGAAACGCCTGTTTTCCATTCTAGCGGGAGCGCTGCTGTTGCTGCAGACTGCTCCGGCTGATGCCTGCACAAACCTGATTGTAGGAAAGAAAGCTTCTGCAGACGGAAGCGTGATGTGTACATATAATTGCGACGGATTCGGCTTTGCCGGCTCCCTTGGTTTCTACGCCCCGGGAATGCACCCGGAAGGAGAAATGCTTCACATCAGGAGCTGGGGACCTCCGCAGAAAGAGGAGAGAATGATTAAGCAAGTGCCTTACACCTTTGGAGTTGTAGCTCTGATGAACGACCATCAGGTAAGCATAGTGGAAACAACCTGGGACGGACGCAAGGAACTCCACAATCCGGATGGATGGCTGGATTACTTCACTCTGATGAACCTCACTCTCCAGAGAGCCTCCACCGCCCGCGAGGCAATAGCCATCATGCACCAGCTCGTGCAGGAATACGGCTACAACTCCAC
>JAFZMA010000042.1 GCA_017551215.1 Bacteroidales bacterium
AAAACCCAGAAAAAGTACCTGTCCCAGGGAATGGACGAGGAGAACGCCCTGCTATTTACCCTGGCTTCATACAATGCTGGAGAAGGACGTATCCAGCAATGCCAGAAAGTGGCCAAGGCAGAAGGCCTGAATCCTAACGTATGGGAAAACGTTGCCTCCGTAATTCCACTCATGGCAGACGGCTACGACAAAAACGGCGTGAAAGTCAGCCCGTTCCGCGGAGGAGCCCAAACAATGAACTACCCTGCCCGCGTCATGGGCCAATACGAAATCTACAGAAAAACCGTGGAGGAATAAAACCCCTCCAGAACGAATTACCTAACCCTTATCGTCTTAGAAGGCTGTATCCGGCTGATGAAGTGGCATGGTATCAGAAGTATGGCCATAATTGCCACAAAGCAAAGCACATCTGCCGCAACTATGCTCCACCATGAGACATCTATCGGAACATAACTTATGAAATAGTTCTCCGGATTCAACCCGATAAAATGGAAATGCCGCTGAAGCAGGCAAAAGGCAATCGCCACCACATTCCCTATGGCCAGGCCTGTCAAAACTATCCGCGCACTCTTTGCCAGGAAAACCTTCTTTATTCCGGAATCCTTCATTCCCAAAGACTTGAGTACGCCAATGGATGATATGTTCTCAAACAGGATGATCAGAACGCAGGAAATCATGTTGAACGCACTCACGGCAATCATCAGTATCAGAATGATGAGAACATTCATGTCCAGAAGATTCAGCCAATCCACAAGGTTTCCCATATCATCATACGAGCCGGAAACACGAGGATAGCTCTCTCCTTCCATGCTCTTGTAAACCAGATTTCCAATCTGAATTTTGCGGCTCGGATATTCCTTGTCACTGTGATCGGAAAACATTATCTGATAACTGCTTGCGCGGTCCTCAGACCATCCGTTCAAATTGTTCACCATTTTCTTTGAACAGAGCACATAGAACTTGTCCATATTCTCCAGCTGAGAAGGAAATATGCCGGCAATCCTCAGCCTGCGAACCTTAACGCTCTGCCCCACAAAGTAGAATGTTGCCTTGTCGCCGATGTTAAAGCCAAGCATATCAGCCATCTTGCCAGAGATGTATGCCGCATCATCCTGTTGTACAGAATCTATGCCTTTGAGCATCACTCCCTGGATATCCTCCTCCGTCTTTATCATCCCCGGCCTGTAACTCACTCCCAAAACTTCCTTCACATAAGGCAAAGACAAAATCTCCTCTTTGGCTTTAAGCGGAGGAAGGGAATACTCGTCTGCGTTAATCAAATCTGAACCGCCGGAAGGAAGCATCAGGGAAACATTCACGTCACCTGCAAAGCCGGCCATCTTGTCCAGCATCTGGCTTCGGAATCCCCTGGAGACGGAGATAGCCACTATTATCACAAGAATGCTTATCGCAACGGAAACAACGGCAATTACGTTACCCATAGACGAAAGCCGGCGCTCTCCTCTGCTCCCTATCCTGTTTGCGATAAACCAGCTCAGTCTCATCTACAAAAGAAAAATTTGTTAAATTTGCATTCCCAACGCGGAAATAGCTCAGTTGGTAGAGCATCAGCTTCCCAAGCTGAGGGCCGCGGGTTCGAATCCCGTTTTCCGCTCCACTCTCAAAGAACTGACTTCCAGCCAGTTCTTTTTTCATTCCCCAACCAGACCCATTTCCTCAATAAACCACGGTTTACTTTTTGGTTTACTTTTTCCGTCATCACAAAGATAACAAACTTATTAGATGCCGTGATTCATAGAAAAAAACGCCATTATATTTTGCAAATAATAGAAATTTAGTTACTTTTGTGCTGAAAGTTCAGCAAGTAGGAGGGATATGTGTAGTAAGGATTGTAATATGACTAAAAAAGTAAGAGAAGTTATTACACTTCTTGAAGAGAATGGCTGGACTTATCTAAAGACTAAGGGAGACCATCACAAATTTATTAAAAAGGGAGCCCGAAGGCCGATTATTATTGCCGGGAAGAGGAATACTGACTTGGCTGAAGGCACTTTGAACAGCATTTTAAGAGAGGCTGGTCTTAAGTAATTATCTAATTTGAAAGGACATGACAGAGTTAAAAGCAATAATTGAAAGTCTTGAAAACAACTATTCGGCTTATGTTGAGAAGTTGGATGGTGTTGTGGCAACTGGTTCAACAATCGCTGAGATTAAGGCTAATCTGTTGGACGCGGTGGATGATTACATTGAGACTTGTAAGGAGAATGGTCTAGACGTTCCAGAGGAGCTTAAAAGCGAATACAAGATCGAGTTTTCTATGGATGTCAAAACCTTGCTCAGTTTATACGAGAATATTTTTTCAAAGTCTGGGTTAGAGAGGCTTTCTGGCATAAACCAAAAACAATTGTGGCATTATGCAAAAGGGAAATCCGTTCCACGACGTGCCCAATCACTGAAACTTGAAAATGCTTTGCACCGGTTGGGAACGGAGTTGATTTCAATTACCCTGTAAAAGAAAAAGCAGATATCATTTCTGGTATCTGCTTATATAATCTCTCTATTTATTTCTGCTGCTTGCGGCGTTTCTTCTCGGCTCGCAGGAGGTTGAGTTCACGGCCTGTCTGGCCGGCAACGGAGGTGTTTTCCTCTGCTCTTCTTACAAGATATGGAACAACGTCTTTAACCTTGGCGTAAGGTACATATTTGGTTACGTTGTAGCCTTCGTGCGCAAGGTTGAAGGAGATGTTGTCGCTCATACCCAGAAGCTGGGCAAAGTGGATTCTAGGATCGTTGTGAGCCAGGCCCTTCTCGTCTATCAGCTTGGCCAGAAGGCGGTTGCTCTCCTCGTTGTGTGTTCCCATGAAGAGCTCGAAGTGGTCCAGACGGTCCATAACGTACTTGACACCTGCATTATAATTGGCATCCGTAGCAGCCTTGTCCTTGCAGATAGGATCCGGATAGCCCATGGCGGCGGCCCTTGCCCTTTCTTCTTCCATGTAAGCGCCTCTTACGAACTTGATACCGGCAATGTAGTTGTTCTTTACCGCATCCTCGTAAATCTTCTCCAGATATGGCATGCGGTCGTGGCGGTACATCTGAAGGGTTGCAAAGATGATAGCCCTCTTCTTGTTGTAGAGCCGCATCATTTCATCTGTCTGGGCGTCAATGGCATCCTGGAAGCAATAGTCCTCGGCATCTATGATAAGGCGCACATCGTTCTCGTATGCTCTCTTGCAGAATGCGGCAAACCTTTCCTGATATGCCTTGAACTCCTTTTCTTCCTCTTCCGTTAGAGGCTCCCTCTTCTCGGAAGCCTTGGACAGAAGCTCGTCTGTGATGATAGTGCTTGGCTTAAATACGGCGTATGCCAGAGACGGGTTACCCTTTGCAAAATCTATGGAGCGCATAGTCTCCTCAAATGTGTACTGGATACCCTCCGGAGTCTGCTTTCCCTCTGCGGAAAAGTCCAGCGTACTCTTTACGTTGTAACTCTGGAGATGGTCTATTGTCTTCTTGCAGTCTTCCAGAGTCTCACCACCCACAAACTGCTTGTAGAGAGTGGGTTTTACAGCCCATCCTATAGGAAAGCCAATTTTCAGGGCCAGGTTGGAAGCTCCCTTGAGGAACTTTACCATACCCGGATTCTTTATAGTGTTGAATAGCAGGAGCGCATTCTTCAACTCGCCTTTGCTTTTGGAGGAGAATGCAATTTCAAGGTTATTGAAATCTACCATAACGGTTATGTCTTAATGAATTATTTCAGTTTGACAAGAGTGTCCAGAACCATCTTGATAAGTTTGTCTATGTATGGATGGTAGTCTGTGATGGCTTCTTTGCGGTAACGGTTTGCAATGATGCAGCATACGGTGATAGCCTCGTGACCCATCTCCTTTGCAAGACCTGCAATGGCGCTTCCTTCCATCTCGTAATTGGTTACCTTGTAGCCCTTTGCGGCAAAGCTCTCGAACTTGGCGTTCATCTTAGGCATTGCCAGACCAAGGCGCAGCACACGGCCCTGCGGACCGAAGAATCCAGGAGCGGAAATTGTCATTCCCTTTACGGTCTTTCTCTGGAAAGCCTTGATGAGTCTCTCGGAGTTCCTTACGATGTAAGGGCGCGGAAGATTCACATCCCATCCCATGTGCTCCACAAGTGCATTTTCAATCTCCTTGTCCGTTACGCTATCTCGGTTTGCATACCAGTTTACCAGGCCGTCGCAACCTATTGAATAATGGCTAAGTACATATGATCCAAGAGGAATCTCCGGCTGGAGCGCACCGCTTGTTCCAATTCTAACGAGCGTGAGGCTGCGCTTCTGCTCCTTGATTTTGCGCGTGTTGAAATCTATGTTTGCAATGGCATCCAGCTCGTTCATCACAATGTCTATGTTGTCTGTTCCTATACCGGTGGAAAGCACTGTCATTCTCTTTCCCTTGTACATTCCCGTAGTGGATACAAACTCACGGCTCTGCTTTGTAAACTCAATGGCCGTCATGTATTTGGATATCATCGCAACTCTTCCGGGATCTCCCACGAGAATCACCGTATCGGCCAGTTCCTCCGGGCGGAGATTAAGATGATATATGGAACCGTCGGCATTCAGCAGAAGTTCGGATGCCGCAATTTTCTTGGATTTAGAGGTTTTCATATCGCCTGAATTTTAATTATTCTCAAATTTAGTAAAAAAATATAAATTTGTCGCGATGAAAAAGATAAATTACCTGACTCTGATTCTGGCTTCGGCAGTTCTGATGGCCATCATGTTCTTCGGTGAGCTGTACAGGGCCTATCCGCCTTTTCTGGTGCTGACAATCATATCTTTCCTGATATCTCTTGTCAATCTGTTCCTTATACACCACAAGACTCTCCAGATGCGGCTTTGCATCTACAATGCCATAGTACTTCTGGCCTATCAGGTGTGGATAGTATATCTGCTCTGGAGCATAAAGAGCACAAGCGGGCTCAGCCTCCAGAAGTTCCCTATATCAGTGATCTTCCCTATTATCTGCGTGATACTCAATATTATAGCCTCGGGTATAATCCGCCGTACAATAGCCGCGGAGGACTTTATGAAGATGCTCCGCAAAGACAAGAAAAACGGCAAGCTCAAGAATACAAATCGCTGAGTAAAAGCCTGTTACTTCTCAGTTAATGTATAGGTAAGGCCCTTGTAATAAAGGTCTTTCTCAGCGATGGCGCCAGTGTGCCAGCTCTTCCCCTTCTCATTGCTGCGGATGCGGAAGCTGAAACTGTAGTGCAGAAAACCGTCTGCAGAGATGGAATCCACCTGCTCAATCCTCACTTTGTCAACATGTTCCGGCAGCTTGAGGCTTCCCTTGGAACCGAAAATTTCCGTATTCAGGATGCGCTTTATATCGTTTTGCCTCAGCGATACCAGATTGTCCCCCATGAACTGGATATAAACAAGCAGTGCTATCCATCCCGCCACAAAAAGCAGCAGAAACCGCAACCCCCATTTTTCCGTTTTGTTTAACTTGACGCCCATTCAGTCAGTTAATTAATCAGAGGTTCTTCTGAGGATACATGCTCTCCCACCAGGAAGGATCGTCCTTGAGATACTTCTGGAACCAGGCCATTATAGTGTTACTCCACTTGATTCTCTTTGGATAATCCAATATCCAGTGGTTTTCTCCCTTGACTTCCACAAACGCAACCTCGCGGCCCAGAATCTTGAGGGCAGTGAACATCTGTATGCTCTCTATATGAGGCACGTTGGTGTCTGCGCTTCCGTGCAGAAGCAGCAGAGGCGTATGGATCTTGTCTGCGTTGAAAAGCGGAGACTGGCGGGTGTACATCTCGGGATTGTTCCACGGATAGCTCTCACCGCTGGCAACGTGTCCGTAGGAATAGCCCCAGTATCCCTCACCCCAATAGCTCGCGATATTACTGATTCCGGCGTGGGATATGGCGCAGGCAAACAAATCAGTCTTTGTCTGGAGGTACTGAGTCATAAAGCCACCGTAACTTGCTCCTATGCAGCCAATCTTGTCCTTGTCCACAAACGGATGGCTATCGCAGAATTTCTGTATTCCCTCAATTATGTCGTCTGCCACAAAATCTCCCCATGTCTCCACATGGCGGGCGGAAAACTTCTGCCCAAAGCCAATGGCTCCGCTTGGCTGGACAACGTAAACCACATAGCCCAGTGTTGCCCAGTACTGCTGCGGATAACGGCTTTCCAGAGAACGGGTTATAGGAGTGCAACCGCCGTAGTAGTTGACAATCATCGGATATTTCTTCCCGGGGTCAAATCCCAAAGGCAGGTAGAACCTTCCCTGGATTTCATCGCCGAGGCGGTTGGTAAAACTCCACGGATGGCACTCGCCCATTTCCACATTCTTGTAGCGCTCAGCGGTACAGTCTTCAAACAAATAGTCCTTATCCTTTGCAATATCCTTGATATACAGCTTGGAAGGAGAAGAGGCACCACCACCCACATAACACATGGTGCGGCCTTTGGCAGGAAGATTCCATCCAGTAACGACCTCCGGAATCTGGGAGAGTTTCTTCCAGCCTCCCTTAGGATTGAAGGCATAGAGAGTCATATACTCGCTTTCTGTTGTTCCGGCATATATCTTTCCGTCAGCCCTGTTCCAAGATATAGCTTCAACAGACGGGTTAAAATCCTTGGTAAGGCACTTTACCTTCCGTGTTGCAATATCAAAGATATACATCTGGATATCATACATATTCGGAGTCTGGCCCTTGTCCACGTTCTTCCCTATTCCGCCGAAAGATTCCGGAGAACCTACGCACAGAAGGCTCTTCCCGTCCGGAGAGAACTGCGCTCCACGCAAGAAACCGTCATCCTTTATCAGGGTATCCACAGTCCTTGTCTTGAGGTCCAGGACACAGATATCCATACCGGAAGAAGGGCGTTTGGTAACGTGCAGATTGGTAAGGGCCATCAACAGGTATCTGGAATCATCAGAAATATCCATAACACTCACAGAACGGCTGCCGAAACTAAGGCGCGTTGTCATGCCGGTTGCAATATCGTAAAGGCTTACGTATGAGCGGTTACGCCACCCCGGCTGTCGGTCGTCAGGATCCAGGATCTGATAAACATCTGCATCTTCCTTAGGACCATCTTCCTGTTCGGACATAACCATGTAAGTAAGGTCCGGAGAAATCATCAACCTTCCTTTAGGAAGATTCTCGGCGATGACAGCCTCCTCTCCAGCAACTGTACATCTGTAGAGGCGGCGGTTGCCGTCCTCAGTCCGGTAATAGGCGTAGTCGTTGCCCTCGTTAAGCCAGAACATTCCCTGCTGCTCGCGGATAACCTTTCCGGTTGCAACTTCCTTTAGAGCGGTCTTCCTCAAGGCCTTGCCACTGTGGTCGGCATCGTTATAGGTAATAATCACATATTTTCCATCCTCAGAGATACTTGCATTAGACAGTTTTAGGCCGTATAGCACCTCGTCCATACCGAAGCCGTGCTTCTCAGAAACAGTCCACTCTACAGGCTTGTCACACTTTAGGTTGACAAAAATGGAATCCTTAGTCTTTTCATCGCTGAGTATCTTTATATCCACACGGTGCTGCCTCGGATCCAGCTTCAGGCCTTTCAGAGGACTCTCCTTACCGTCCAGATAGGTCTTGGTGGTCTTAGCCCCCTTTACCTCCACATCCACCTTCTTGAAATTCTGGTCGTTGATGAAGAAGGAATAGACAAAAACACACTGCTGCGAAACCTCAGGCAGTGCACCGTCCCCTACCTCCCTGGCAAGCTTGGATTTAAGCGGAGCAGCATCCATCAGGCTCTTGGACTGGAACTCCTTGCCCTTGGCATCTTTGGATGAAAAAACTGGTGAAGCCACCTCGTACGGCCCTGCGCAGAGGAACTTGTCAACTTTTGTAACACTCTGGGAATAAGTAGTGGACCAGGCCAGAAGGCAAACCGCAAAAACAAATATCTTCTTCATCTTTTATTGATTATTCTCTTTCTGTTCCTCAATGAAACCTTCCGCCTCCTGGCTTTCCAGGGTATCTTCTGAATCCTCCAGAGCCGGATTCCTCTTCCAGATGATATCATCAATATACCACTCGTCTCCGTCAAAGGCCAGTAGAAGCGTATAGTTTATGTTGTAGCAAGGAGGGTCCACGTAATTAAAGTCAGCCTCGGCGAGCCTTGAGTCTGTAAGGCGCACATCCTTTAGGGTAACCACTCTTTTTGTGGAATCCTCGCAGCAAACGTCGAACACTTTTCCCGTCCAGTTGAAATCCATATAACCTGCCGGAGCATTCTCCTCCGCCTTCCTTACACGGTTATAGATGCTTATCAGTCTGGCTGTAAAGAGATTAGGCCAATCTCTGTCCGTAACCGGATTTATGGTCATCATCTTCTCAACCCTCTGCTTTACATAATCTGCCGTAAGCTTGCTGGAATCTGTAGCCTGCTGCCCCTTGTTCTTACAGGAAAAGACACAGGCCGCCATGCAAACCGCCGCAAACGCAATGATTGATGTCGCTTTCATGTTTTTGGATATTTTCTGCAATTTAGCAAAACTATTTGAATTATCTTTGAACTGGCAAATCCGCAGCGATATGATAACCTTAACGCTCCTGGACCGGAACGGCCAGGCTCTGGACACGGTAACGATAAGCAAGTGATGGAATTTACTGCTTCTTGATGCAGTATTTGCTGATTACGCTGTACGCCTCTTCTACGCCAAGCTCTCCGGCCTTGCT
>JAFZMA010000043.1 GCA_017551215.1 Bacteroidales bacterium
CGTAAACGGCTGATATAGTCTATCTTGACCGGGAACTTCTCTAGCCTTTCCGTAAAAGTCTTGTAATGCTGCAGCGCCAGAATGGTGGTAGGCACAAGAACGCAGACCTGCTTGCCGTCACACGCCGCCTTGAACGCGGCACGGATGGCCACTTCCGTCTTGCCGAATCCCACGTCTCCGCATATCAGGCGGTCCATAGGATTATCGCTCTCCATATCCTGCTTTACGGCCTTTGTTGCGGAAACCTGGTCTGGCGTGTCCTCGAACATGAAGGAAGCTTCCAGTTCGTTCTGCAGATAACCGTCTGCAGAGAAAGCAAAGCCTCTGGTGCGCTTGCGTTCCGAATACAGCCCTATGAGTTCTTTGGCAATATCCTTGATCTTTGCCTTTGTTGTGGTTTTCAGCTTGTTCCACGCTCCGCTTCCGAGCTTGTAAATCTTTGGAGGCTCTCCGTCCCTGGACTTGTACTTGGAAATTTTGTGCAGACTGTGCACGGAAACGAATATCACGTCTCCATCCTTGTACATGATCTTAACGGCTTCCTGAACCCTTCCTCCGATATTCGTCTTTACAAGGCCGCCAAACACTCCAACTCCGTGGTCTATATGTACAATGTAATCTCCTATGTGATAGCCGTTAAGGTCTTCTATGGCAAGCCTTTCGCTGCGTTCCACCTGACGGCGCAGCTTTACCCTGTGATATCTCTCGAATATCTGATGGTCTGTATAGACACAAAGCTTGGCATCTGTGCATACAAATCCCTCGTGAGGAGAACATTCCAAATGCTCAAAGTGCGGAAATTCTCCTTGGGCTATATGGGAGGAATCCCTGAAGATGCTTCTGATTCTCTCTGCCTGGTCTTGGGAAGCTGAACTGATGTAAACCTTGTAACCCTCTGAATTCCTTTTTCTTATATCATCTGCCAAAAGAGAGAAATTCTTGTTGAAGGAAGGCTGCGGAATACAATTCACGCTCACTGTTTCCTCAGCGATTTGCCTGTCTGCATCTGTTCTTTTTACACTTCTTCCATTCAGCGATATTACCCTGAACCCTTCCCACATCGCCGAGAAATCTTCAAAGGTGTCTGACCAGACAATGCAGTCCGTTTTTCCTATGTAATCGAATATGGTTTGCCCTCCGTAAGCCATAACGGAAGAAGCCTTTTGCATGTCCGGGAAGATTTCCACGCTATCCGCTTTCTGGGAAGATCTCTGACTGGAAACATCGAACTTGCATATAGAGTCTATCTCGTTGCCAAAGAAATCTATCCTGTACGGAACATTGTCCGAATAGGAGAAGATATCCACTATTCCTCCGCGAACCGCAAACTGTCCCGGTTCCGCCACAAAGTCCACCCTATCGAATCCAGAAGAAGCAAGCGTTTCTTTCAAGCCCTCAAAGTCTACATTCTGTCCAGTCTTAAGGGAAAGTATGCTACCTGTTACCGCTTGGCGGGCAACCGTGAGTTCCTTTACCGCATCCGGATATGTAACTATAATAATATCAGCGCTTTGAGAATCAAAACTGTTTATGGCGCTGAGCGTTATGCTCCTCTGAACCTTGTTGGAAGATTCCTTTATGGAGAGTATCTTTGAAGTGGAAGACGCAGAGCACGGAAAATATAAAACCTGTCCGTCAAAAGCGGAATAAAGGTCTCCGCACAGATATTCGGCAGCTTCTTTGGTGTCTGAAATTACCAGATGGATATGACGGGAAGAGCATCCTCCGATTGCGGCAGACAACACCATCCCCCTGGAAGATCCGAAAAGTCCCTTTATGCAAAGCGAGGAATTACCCCCGTCTATAAAGGAAGAAACTTTGCGGACAGCCTCCAGAGAACCGAATCTTGCCGCTATGCCCTCCATCTTTCCCATC
>JAFZMA010000044.1 GCA_017551215.1 Bacteroidales bacterium
GATACAATATTTCCTAGACGTGGGGCTCTTGGAGAAGAAGGGTTGGCGGGGTTAGCGGATGTAGACGAAGATGTAGTAGAGCATCATGCCGGAGGCGATGAGCTTTAATCCGGTGCCGCAGATGAAGCCGGCGAAGGCGCCAAGGGCAGGGAGGACGGACTGGCTGGCGGTTTTCTTGGCGAAGATAATTTCGCAGACAAAGGCGCCGAGCATCGGGCCCAGTATGATGCCGAACGGTGGGAAGAGGAAGAGGCCGATGAGCAGGCCGGCGAGGGCTCCTCTGGAGGCGTATGTGCTGCCGCCGGATTTCTTTGTGAGGTATGATGGCACAATGTAGTCTATGACCGTTACGAATATGGTGATGCCAAGCCAGATAAGAAGCAGCGTGGAGCTCATCTTGTCGCCTGCGGAGTTGGTGCCGCTACCCCAGAAGTAAAGGATCAGCATCCCGGCCCAACTGATTGGGGGCCCGGGGATTACCGGCAGGACGCATCCTATTATGCCTATAATGCCAAGGAAAATCGCAAGTGTTATAATGATAATATTTATCATAAACTAATCTCTGCCTTTGTATGGGTAGTCTTTGAGGTTGACGTTGCACCAGGCGTCTATGAGTTCGTTGTCCTTGCTCTTGAGTGCTTTCTTGTAAAGCTCACGGATTACTGGGAGGTAGTTGAGGGAGCGGCCCTCGCGGAAGGTGCTTACGCCCACGTCTGTTGTGCCGCCCCAGTTGTAGTACATCTCTCGTGTGGTGGAGCAGATTCTGGCAAACGAGCCGGTGTATGGCTTAAGGTCCTTGTCTGTAAGGTGGAGGTAGAATTCCAGCTGCTCTTCTGTGCACTCGGCAAGCTGTTCGTCTCCGGCCTTCATCTTAGGATCTGCCACATAGACAGTTATGCCGTCTTTGAATACGTAGGGCTCGTAGTAGCCAGCGGTGTACATGGCCTCGTACACAACGCCGCGGACGGCAAACTGTGCGCCGCTCTGCCAGCGGATGAACCTGAGCAGGGTGTTGGTGTACTGAAAGTCCAGGCTGTGGACGGTTTTCCAGCACGCGGAGATTGTCCAGTAGGCAAGCTGCTCGGCAGTTGGCATCAGCAGGTACACGCGGCCTTTTTTCGGGCGGCCGGTCTTTACGTCCTTGCCCGTATAGTATGTGTATTCCTTTACGGGATAGCCTTCCCAACCAGGTATGTCATAGTGAGTTGCAACATATTCCTCTGCCATGTAGGCGGCTTTGAGGACGGTCTCGCATCGCTGAGTAAGAACTGCCAGGCTGTCTTTCACATACTGCTTAACCACCTTATCCTTAAAAGGATTCCCTTTTTTACTCTGCGATGATGCTTGGGTCCCCGAGGCAGCCACCAGCAACAGCACTGCTACTACGTTGAATATGTGTGATTTACGCCCGAAAGACATTATTAAAAAATTTAATGATACTATTTCTGATAACTAATGCTTCTGTTACTCTACCATCCTCTTCCCTACTTCAATATCTTATTCTCATCCAAAGCCTTTTCTGGTTTCTTTGTCTGGGTTCTGTCGGGCTTGGCGTCCAGGGACTTTTCTTGACTTTCCGGTTTGTTGTAGATCATCACAGGGCCGTTCTTCTCCTGTTCCATCTGGTGGCCTTCCTCTTCAAGTGCTTTACGGTGTTCTTCATCTTCCTTCAGGAGTTGCTCCTGGTCTTTCTTCTGGCGCTCGCGTTCCAGGCGTTCCTGGTCTTCTTGCCTGATCTTCTGTGTGATGGAGCTGGAGAGAACAAGTATATCCTTGTAGGACTCAGGGAAGAAGGCCCGCGTCTGGTTGTAAAGCGGGAATCTGTGGCGGGAGAGCTTGCCGCGGTCTGTCGGCTTTACCTTTCTGGTAGTAAGCTCGTTGCGGGACTTTGGCATACGGTCTGCCTGCCAGTTGAAATCCCTGAGGCGCATCTTCTCAATCGGGAGCTTGTAGGTTGGAATCACATCGCTCTTGACGCTCTCTATGTAACGTACGCGCTCAATTTCCTGATTGACAATTTTGGCCGTCATGAGCCTGCATTCTTTCTGGTTCATGAGGGTTACAACGCTGTCTTTTTCAGAGAGGAAGAACATGGCCTGCACTCCGCCGAGGGCATCGAACCGGTATACATCATTGTCCTTGAAATAGGCAATCATTTCCGTGCTCTTTATCTGGTGGAAATGGATGCTGTCTTCCTGGGAAATTATGAACGCATTCTCTATTAGGTTGGCCTTGTAGATCTCGTTGTTGCGGATAGACAGCTGGATGCTGTCGGAGGTGAACTGCGTCTTTTCCTCGTTCCAGAGTATTGGGTCTTTGTAGAAGCGGGCGATGCTATCTATTGTGGTGTAAATCAGGGAGTCGCACGCACCGCGAAGGTCGCTGCGGAAGAGCTTTACCTTGTGGAAGACGCTCATGAAAGTAACCGCCGTGGTGTCCAGTGGAGGCACTGAATCTCTAGCCATACTCAGCGAATCAAGCCCACTCTTCATTTGCAACGAATCAAGCCCTCCTTTCAATTGCAGCGAATCCAACCCTATATCTTTGCTCGGCGATTCAAGCCCTGCTTTCACTTTGAGGGAGTCTGATGCCACCGGCACGTTTTCTTCCTCTTTCTTAGGAACTTCCGGACGCTTTGGCGGAAGCGGAACGGGATTGTCCAAGAGAGCCTTATTACGCTTATAGGCATCCAGATACGCCTTGTTCTGGCGGTTGATTTCCACCATCGGGTCCGTATCCGCAAGTGTGCGGCGCTGAACGGCACGGGAAACCTCGCTGCTGTCTACCTGATACATTGGGACTTGCCACATCTTGAGCGTGTCTCCGGCAAGGAACAGCGTATCCCGCTTGTAGATAGGCTGATTGGTAAGGGAATCTATGCCGGTTTTCTCCTCCGAGTACATGCCGGCTGCGGCGTTTTCCGTCATATACAGAAGCAGCGGCTTCTGGACATACACGCCCTTGTCTCCCATTATGATAGCAGATTGAGCCTGGTCTCTGACCTGAACATTTCCATAGAGTTCCGCATTGCCGGATTCCCTGTAATAGTCTATCCATCCGGCCCAGAGTTCCTGGTCTTGCGTGGCTATGTAGTTGTCCGCTTTAAGGACTAGCATTTTGTTCTTGGTGGAGTACTCCATGTTGTTGGAAAACAGGGTGTCTCTCCCCTTCCAGGCCACGGTGTTTTCTGCAAACATGGCTACTTCCTGGTTGGAGTGGTATTCCACCATCTCGGACTTGAGGAAAATGGAGTCCGAATACATGCAGACATCATCGTTGAACATGAAGAGCCTCTGCGTTGCATCGTACATTCCCTCAAGGCCTTCCACAATATCCCCTTTGCTGGAGCGCATAGCTCCGCCGTTGTAGAATGTGGCCACGCTGTCTGCCGTATTGTAGTCCAGGAACCGCGTTATTAGCTTGTCTCCCTTCTTGTTGTAGAGTTTGACTTCCGTGCCGCGGAACTGTACAAGATTCTCGTTTGAAATGTAGGTTGCAAGATCGCTTGTCAAGTATGTGTCCTTCTGGATAATCTGCACGTGCCCCATCGCGTCAATGGTGTTGGCGTTCACATCCCACGCGGCACTGTCGCAGAGCATATATGTATTGTTGTGCAGGAATCGGGCGGGGCCATTCACAATCCTGAAAGGCGCTCCCCCTATCTCGGTGAGTTTTATGGACTTGGCCTCTATGAGGCGGACAAGGCTATCGCGGTCCTCGCCAAAGTCCTGGGCGGAAACTGTCGCGGAGGAAGAAAAAAGGAAGAGACACAGAAAAAAGAGAAGACACACCCCTTTGCAGAGGGTTGATCCACCGCCTTTTACGTATGCACTTATGATTCTTCCCAGAAACATATCATTTTACCCAGCCCTTGCTCTCGAACGGGCAGTCGCGGAACATCTCGTCTATGCGGATAAAGGTGGTTTTCTGCTTTTCCTCTATGAATTTCGTGAGGGCTTCCTGTTGCCGGATACCTTGTGCAAAGTTCTGGATTACAACAAAATCCTTGTCCACATCCGCCGTGTGAGACGGAATGATTTCCTCCAGACGGATTATCTTGAAGATGGTCTGGCCTCTGCCCTCGTTGTCCTGACCTTCGAACGGAGTGGAGAGGTCACCGATTTTCATGTCTTTCAGGACCGCATAATCGGATGGCTTGAGCATGTCTTTCTCAAAGAAAGTGCTTCCGGTGTTCTCGTCAACCATCTGGCCTCCATTGAGATAGGACTTAGGGTCCTGGGAGTACAGCCTGGCTGCCTTTTCAAACGTGATGCTGTCTATGAGGATGGCATTGCGGATGCTGTCCAGAAGCGTAATGCACTTGGTTCTTTCCTCGCTTGTGTACTTTGGTTTGAGAAGGATATGGCGGGCGTTGAACATATCTCCGTTCTTCTCTATCATCTGAATCAGATGAAAGCCGTCCGGAGTCTCAACTATCTGCGATATCTGTCCTTCTTTCAGCGCCATAGCGGCATCCGAGAATGCCGGCCAGAACATTGCCTTTGGTGCAAGTCCCAGCTCTCCGCCTCTCATTGCAGATTCCTTGTCGTCTGAATACAGTGCCGCAAGAGAGGAGAATCTTTCTCCGTTCAGAACCCTCTGGCGGAATTCCAGAAGTTTCTCCTTAACCTCCATAACTGCGTCTTCCTTAGACGGATACACAACAATGTGACGCAGGCGGTACTGGGTGGAGATTATCGGAAGTGTATCTTTGTTCACCTTTTTGTAGAAACGGCGAACCTCGCTAGGAGTCATTGTCGGGATGCCCTGAACTATCTGCCTCTGTTCCTGCTGGATAAGGTTCTGTTCGCCGAGTATGGCTCTCCAGTCCTCCTTCAGGCGGAAGAGAGGTTTCTTGAAGTATTCTTCCACACCAGCCTGGCCTCCAAGACGATACAGTACATTGTCCACCCTTTGCTGAAGCTCGGACTCCACCATCTCCGAAGAAATCGTGAGGGAATCCAGTTTGGCCTGGTTAAGAAAAAGTTTCTGCTGGAGAGTCTGCTCCAGGATCTTGCACCTCATCTGCTTCTCGTCTGTAGGAGCCGTGCCGTTGGCCAGCATGAGCTGTACCTGCTCTTCCAGCTGAGACAGCAGTATGGACTCGTTGCCAATAAGCGCTACCGTCTTGTCTATCAATCCGTTCTTATAAATCTGGGCCCTTGCGGATGTCATGCTCAGCACCAGAATTGCTGCAATTACTGCAGAAAATCTTCTAAGGATCATCTGATATCTATTTTTCAACTTTTTTCTCTTTTTACTCAGCGATGCGGTTACTTTTTCAGCTCAGCGATGCGGTTACAGCCCGCGGCTGTAGTTCGGAGCCTCTCGCGTGATGGTCACATCGTGCGGATGGTTCTCCCTTACGCCGGCAGCGGTGATTCTCACGAACTTGGACTTGCGGAGAGTCTCAATGTCCTTGGCTCCGCAGTAACCCATTCCGGCCCTCAGTCCGCCTGCCAGCTGGTAGATAACCTCCCCAAGATTGCCCTTGTACGGTACCTGGGCAACGATTCCTTCCGGAACCAGCTTCTTCACATCATCTTCCGTATCCTGGAAATAGCGGTCCTTGCTTCCCTGCTGCATGGCCTCCAGAGAGCCCATTCCGCGGTAGGACTTGAATTTCCTTCCGTTGAGGATGATGGTCTCGCCCGGAGATTCCTCCACTCCAGCAAACAAAGACCCTGCCATTATGGTGCTTGCGCCGGCGGCAAGAGCCTTCACAATGTCTCCTGAGTAGCGGATTCCTCCGTCTGCTATCACCGGAAC
>JAFZMA010000045.1 GCA_017551215.1 Bacteroidales bacterium
AATGAGCCACAACGACTTCGGCTTCTTCCGTGCAGAAGCCACCGTAGACTACACCCTTCCTCTTCCGCCATTCGGAACTTCCAGCTTCCAGCTTGCCGGAGGAAAGATTGTAGGCAAGGTTCCATATCCGTTCCTCAAACTCCACGAGGGTAACGGCACATACTTTCTGGACAAGAGTTCATTCGCCTGCATGGACTTCTACGAATTTGCTTCGGACACATGGGCAACCATCTTCTACGAGCATAACTTCAGAGGCTTCTTCCTGGGCAAGATTCCTCTGATGAAGAGGCTCCAGTGGAGAGAGGTCTTCACTCTCAAGGCCGGCTACGGAACGCTATCCAAGGTCAACAACGGCATCACGGACGGAAAGATCGGCAACCCGGCAAGCACCATTCTCGGAACCGGTCCCGGAGCAAAATACGAGGGAATGGAAGCAAGGCTTCTCTTCCCGGAAGGCATGAGTTCCCTGCGCAAACCATACGTGGAAATGGGCGTTGGCGTAACCAACATCTTCCGCGTCTTCCGCGTAGACTGCTTCTGGAGAATGACCCACCGCTTCAAGATAGAAGACGGTGTCAGGGTCAAGAAAAATCACCGTGCCGCCATCAACTTTGGCTTCGAATGGGCCTTCTAAACATACTATGTACAAAAGACAGATTCTACACATCGTTTTTCTTTTAGTAATTCTGACCCTTACGGCAGGTTGCAATAAGGAGCGGGAAAGTGCTTCACCAGACATCAGGCAAGCTACGGCACGGGTGATGGCCTTGGCCGCCCGGGAGCC
This sequence comes from Bacteroidales bacterium, assembly GCA_017551215.1. Next base: position 785 of record JAFZMA010000045.1, read on the forward strand.
GGAGAGGGCTTTGGAGGCCATAGATTCGCTCAAGGGGGCTGGGCTTCCAAACTATCAGGCAGACTTGCTTCGCATCAGAGTGTATGGTATGGGGTTAGAGGGTAAGATGCTAGACTCTGCCATTATCATCGGTGAGCAGCTTATGACCCTTAAAGAAGCCAAGGAGAATATGGGGTATAGGGAGGATGTTTTGGAAGCACTTGTGAACGCTTGCAGGTTACAGCATGATAACGAGCGTGCTATCAGGTGGGGTGGCGAGTTGGTAAAACTATGCCGAGAGAAAAATGAGGAGACAGAGGCTCTTCGCAATGAGGCTGAGGTGGGAATGCACATAACTCACATCGGGAGACAGACAGAAGGGCTTGCCAAAATTGACAGCTACGGGCGGTAAATCAAGATGTACACAGTTGAATAGTGAAAAGATTTGAAATAGTAGATTCTTTTTCAGAGTGTTATACCTATTATTTCTTTCCGATGCCAGAAAATCCAAATGTGCCAAAAGTTAAATTGCCTTTAATTTTGCTTTATTTTTCCGGCCACATATTTTAATCCGCCTTTATTTGAGGCCATAGATTCCTTTATTTCTCCCTTAAACGGCCCTGAAATGCCCTTTAAACAGCCTTTCAGGACTTTTTCTATATTATTTTTGGACGTCCCTTCCTGGATGTCTTTTGTGGGTATTTCAAAGGAACAAATAGTGGGATCTGATGGCTTGTTTTGGAGGATGGGGTTACAGATGGGGTTACAGATGGGGTTACATCTCGAAGTTTCAAAATAGGCTTTTAACCTCCCATTAGGGTACAAAATAAGGCTGAAAAATGGCATTATTTGCGTTTTCGCTACCCATTAAAACCACTTTCAGTGATATAAAAAGCGTTATTATTCAAGGAAATATACCTTAAATAGAAGGAAAAAGTGCGGAGGATTGCCTAAAGTCAGAATTTTTTCACGGCACAAAGTACCTTAAAGATGTGAGAAATCATCTCTTTTCTTATTTCCTGTTGCTCATAGTTCGGATTTGCCGGAATAAGAGTAAAAGTGTCTTTTGAAGGCCCTTTCTTTATTCTTTTAATGGTTCTGAAACCATTGCTTGTAACAATTCCGTAAATATCATCGAAATCTATATAGTCTTGCCAGGATATAATTTCTTTGAGCAAGATCATATCTCCATTGCTGATTTCCGGCTCCATTGACCTGCCAGAAACATTGCACCAAACGGCTCCTTCCTTATTATATGGGCTGAAATCAATATAGTACTCAGGCACAGAAGTTTGATTGTTGTAAAAAAGATCGAAACCAGCCTGGAAATCTACATTGAAATATGGGCAACCGATTTTATGATAATTCTTTACTGGCTTTGCCTCCTCAATGTCATTGTTTCTTAACATTTCGCCTTTGCCAAGAACCAGCCATTCTATACTAATGTCTGGACATTTTTCTAATATTTTACCATAGTATGTTTCGCCAATATCAGAGTTTCTGGATATTTGTTTGCTCAAATATCCATTAGAAAGATTAGCGATACGTTCGAATTCAGCAACACTATACCCTTTAAAATCAATGTATTGTTTTATTCTATTTATAATTTTCTCCTTCATAATTAGAAAAAGGTCTATAATTATTTGGAAAATTAGAAAATTGTCCTTTACTTTGTCTTCGGTTTAGAAAACTAAAGCAAAGTTAAGACTTTTTGATTATGGCAAGTGAAATACTGACAAAAAGAGGTGAGGTCAAGGCAATCCGACACCTTATGGGAGTGTCGGAACCGACTGTTATACATGCCCTTCAAGGCAAAACAAGCACTGCCTTGGCAGAGAAGATCAGAAAGATGGCAATTAAACGTGGTGGTGTAGAAATCAGTAACAAGTAATGCAGGTATATAATAACATATTGTGTGTTACAGCAACTGAACTCTTAAGAGAAGGATACCTTTCTGAGTCTAACTACAAAGCTAGTGTGCATAGAGGTAAGATCAACCGTATCCGGAGAGCCAGTTTTGAGACTCCAGCTTTGGTGGAAGTAGCCTCTCTGCCGGAGAAGATCCAGAGCAAGCTCAGGGAAAAATATGGATCTGACTTTGCCAAGGCTGCTGATACAGACACTCTGGAAGGATTCTACTCTCTTTCCCAGGAAGCTTTGGATTTCTATCGGTCTTGGAGGACAGCAGACGGAACCAGGCTCAGCGAGAAGCTAATAGAGGAATATACAATCAATGCCAGTATCTTGACTGCGCTGCGGAAATACTATAACTACCGCTTTACATATATCAAGAGCCGTGGAGGAAGCGTCAGTGGCCTCTGGAAAAACATTTCTGCCATTGTTAGTTGTTTGAGACCAAAGATTTCCCACACCCTTCCGGAAAACCACAGGCGTTTGAAGCAGAAACTTGAAGAGTTTGAGCAGAGAGGCTTTGCGGCTCTTGTAAGCGGTAAGATAAGCAACAGCAACTCCGTCTCCCTGACAGAAAAGGCCAAGGAATGGCTGCTCTGCCGCTGGACAGACCAGGTGAACAGGGTTACTTCCATAGAGCAACTTTATGATGAGTACCTTACCAAGGCGATGAGCACTCATGGCTGGAAGATCATCTCCTCCGCCAAGACCATATACAACTTTATATATGATGAGAAGGTGGTTGCCCAGTGGTGGGGTTACAGATACGGAGAACTTAAGAGCAAGGAGAAATTCAGTTATCAGCATAAGACCAGGCTTCCTGGTATGAGAGACAGCCTGTGGTACAGCGATGGAACCAAGCTTAACTACTACTATCAGTACCTGGACAAATCCGGCAAGAGGCAGATAGGAACCCTGCAGGTTTATGAGGTGATGGATTCCTATTCAGAAGTGCTGCTGGGATTCTGCATCAGCGATAAAGAGGATTTCAAGGCACAGTACCAGGCATACAAGATGGCTCTGCAGACCTCCGGATACAAGCCATACCAGATTACCTTCGACAACCAGGGCGGCCACAAGAAGCTTGAAAACGGGGACTTCCTGAGCAAACTGGCCCATCTGGCCATCCACACACAACCATATAACGGTAAGTCCAAGACCATAGAGAGTGCTTTCAACCGCCTTCAGAGCGAATATCTAAAGAAAGACTGGTTCTTCACGGGACAGAACATCACGGCCAGAAAGTCAGAGAGCAAGGCTAATATGGAGTATATACTGGCCAACAAGGAGAATCTTCCTACCAAAGAGGAAATCATCAAGAGATATACAGATCGCAGGACGGAGTGGAACAATGCCATGACCGTCACTGGCAAGACCAGGATGGAGAATTATCTTACCAGCAGCAACCCGCAGGCGGTCAAGCTCGACATCCTGGATATGGTAGAACTGTTTGCCGTAACCAGGCCTAGGGAGGTCAGCTGCACCGCTGCAGGAATCAGCTTCCGTGAGCAGAATATCCGCTATGACTATATGGTTGTGGACGGGGAAGGGATGCCTGATCTGGACTGGCTGGAGAAGAACATAGGCAAGAGCTTCGTAGTGAAGTTCGATCCGGATGATATGGAGCAGATCTTCCTCTATGACCATGCCTCAGACGGCTCTCTCAGGCTTTCTGCCATTGCCAAGACCAAGACAGTCATCCACAGGGGCAAGCAGGAGCAGGAAGAGTGGGAAGCTGCGTTCATCAAGAAGGTGGAGCTGGCCAACAAGGCCAAGAGAGTTGAGAGGAAGGAGAAGATGGAGGCCCTGCAGAAGCAGTTTGGCACTTCCAACGAGGATTATGGCATGAACTCTCCAGCACTGGCCGGAATAGAAACAACCAGATCCGCCAAGAAGAAGACATCCAAAGCCAAGGAACTTGTTCCAGTAACTATTGGAATGGTTTCCAAGGCAGAGAGCAATGCGGTGGAGGATGAAGACTTTGACCCGTTAAGCGTGATATCCAAAATGTAAGACTCATATAAATCCGACTTATTATGAATCAGACCGAAAAACAGAACATTGTAGGAGCCCTCTCCGAGCTTTGCAAGAAGCTGGGCAGTCAGAACAAGGCTGCCGTGGCTCTCGGAGTCTCCTCTGCCCTGGTAAGCAGGATGCTCAAGGGCGAATGGAACCTCATCAAGGACGAGATGTGGAGGAAGGTGGCCAGCGGATGCGGCTATTCTTCCGCATCGTGGAATATCGTTGAGACCAGAGACTTCCAGACCCTTCATTATCTCTACACCGATGCCCAGGAAAACGGCATTGCCTTGGCTATTACCGGCAAAGCCGGCAGCGGCAAGACTATGGCTGCGAAACAGTATTGCAAGGGCAATAAAACAGCGTTTCTGCTGTGTTGTAACGAGTATTGGAACAAGAAGATGTTCATGCAGGAATTGCTTGCAACTATGGGTTGTGACTGGAGTGGCTACACTACAGCCGACATGATGTATGCCATCATCCGGAAAATAAAGAAGATAGATCATCCTATGCTTATCCTGGATGAGGCAGATAAACTGAACGACACGGTTCTCTACTTCTTTATCACTATCTACAATGCGCTGGAGGACAGCCTGGGTACTCTACGTTGCGGTCTTATACTCCAGGCAACCTCGTTTCTGGAGAAGAGAATCAACCGTGGCTTGAAACTTAACAAGAAAGGCTATGCCGAGATATACAGCCGTATCTGCAGAAGATTCATCCCTCTGTACGGAGTTTCCAACAGAGATATCTCTATGGTCTGCCAAGCCAATGGTCTTTCCGATCAGGAGGACATCAGGGATGTGATTGATGACAGCGAGGGCGATCTGAGGAGAGTCCGAAGGAGAATCCATTCACTTATGATGCATAAGGAGCAATTGCAGGAGGCCGTATGAGCAAGGCACTGAGCATATATCAGGTTCTTTCTTCCAGGCACGACACGCTGAAGTTCGATGGCCCCTGGCTGGATGCCATAGGCAATCCGGCATCCTGCGGAAGCTGGATTATCTGGGGCCAGAGCTTCAACGGAAAAACGGCCTTTGCCATGCAGCTGGCCAAGTACCTGTGCCGGTTCGGGAAGGTGCTCTACAACAGCATGGAGGAAGGTGTGGGGAGGAGCATACAGGTGGCCATAGAGCGGACAGACTTGTCCGCTGTGTCCCGTCGCTTCAGCCTTCTGGACGGAGAAGATCTGGAAGATCTGAAAAAGAGGCTGTCTGCCAGAAAGCATCCCAGGATAGTGATCATGGACAGCCTCCAGTATAGCGGGCTCAACTATGCTCAGTATAAGGAACTTAAACGAGAGTTCGATGATATCCTCTGGATCTGGATCAGTCAGGCGGAGGGCAGGCTTCCGGAAGGCAGGCTTGCCAACCGTGTCAGGTACGATGCTATGGTTAAGATCCGTATTGAGGGGTATCGGGCATTCGTGAACAGCCGCTTCAAAGACGGATTCCAGGGCAAAAACTACTTAACCGTCTGGGAGGAAGGCGCAAGGAGATACTGGGGTGAAAATCAGGAATAGCATTATGGAAAAGACTAGAATAAACAAGAAGCGCAAGAGCAACAGTTTCAGCACATTCTACAAGTACCTTCAGGGGCTTGAGAACTATGCCAAGGACTATGCGGAAGACCTGAAGGAAAGCATCGTTTGCGAGTTTTCCGGAGGGCGTACATCATCGCTGAAGACTATATATGAAGATTACCCGCATGAGTACTTCAAGATGATGGAATGGATGAAGAGTCAGCAGAAACCGTCTGCCTATTCAAACGAAGGCGAGAAGTGGAGAAGGAGAGTGCTGGCAGCCATTTGCTCCTATTTGGATGCTGCCGGAAGGCGGTTTGATGAGAAGAGCAAGAAGATCTCTTATGCCATGACCATAGCCTGCCGCAGTGCCAACTGCAAAAGTTTCAACAAGATATCCATCACTGCACTCAGGAAGGTGTACAACACCTTCGGTTTCCTGAAGAAAGACCTGGCCGCACTGGACTCCAAAGGATATATGGGCACAACCGTAAAAGACTGGCAGGAAGCCGTGAACAACGTGCTTAGGGCCAATAATATAAAGCAAGCAGAATCAAACAATTAAACATTTATATCATGACAGGAATTATTGTAATATCGGACACACGAAACCTTTCTGCCAATGCTCAGATTGGCATGAAGGAGATAGAGATCAGATCCTACAAGATGATTATCAGAAGGAGGGAGAAGATCATTGAGGAGCGCAACCGTCAGAATGCGGAGCTTTCTCCGGCCACGAAGCAGCTGATTGCCTCCACAAACAAGATCCGCAGAGACCTAATGATTGCGGAAGCGGAACTCCGCCAGCTTCAGAACGGAATAATTAACAACTAGAGATATGGAAAACACACAGACTACAGCTGTCCAGATGACAGCGGAAGAGAGGGCCGAATTCGAGGCCTTCAGAGCAAAGAAAGCTGCAGAACAGAAAGCGCAGCAGCAGAGAGAGACCTACCGGAAGATGGTGGATGATGAGATTGCTTCCGCCATTCCAGAACTGAAAGGGCTGAGCGATGACATAAAGGTTGCGAAGGACTCTGTTCTTGAGAACTTCAAAGCAATCCTGGCTCTCAAGGGAGAAATGTTCAACCAGAAGACCGGAAAGGACATGAACTTCTATTCCCACACCTTTACCAATACCGAGGGAACCAAGAAGATCACCATCGGGCAGTACATGAATGACAACTACCTGGACACTGCTGAAGATGGAATCCGGATGATCACGGAGTACATCCAGAGCCTTGCCACCGATGCCAAGAGCCAGGCTTTGGTAGGAATGGTGATGAAGCTCCTAGCAAAGGATGCTAAGGGCACCCTCAAGGCCCAGAGGGTTATCCAGCTCCGCAAGATTGCCGATGAGACCGGAGACCAGAAGTTCATTCAGGGCGTGAAGATAATTGAGGAGGCATACAGTCCTATTCCGTCTAAAACCTTTGTCAGGGCCTGGGAGAAAGACGAGAAGACTAATGCCTGGAAGCCTATACCCCTTGGAATGACAGAGTCATGACATCCTCTCCTGTGACAATATCGCTCATAAGGACGATGAGTTGGGGTAGCTCAGGGGAGCTGCTTTGCAAGGAGCCTCTTGGAGAAGTGGAAGATCTGGACATACACTATCTCCACAATATCTTCCCTTCTCTATTCGGAGCTTTGGACTGTTCTCCTAGAAGATATGAGATAACACTAACTATCAAGGAAATAAAGAAGAAAAAATAACAAAAAACCGGCCTCATCCCGAAGGACTCAGCCGGATAAATCTAAGAAGCGTGACAAAGGTATGAAAATTCGGGGAATAAATGGCAAACAAAAGACGGGGGCTGAACTACAAGAAAAGAGTCGCCGACATTAACAGGATCTATGATGCTCACTCAAGAGACGGTCTCTCTAACAGGGAGATATGGCGCAGGTACATCTATCCTGTATACGCCATTAGCGAAAGGACACTTTACAACATCCTCGGTGCTTCGTTTGAGCCCCAGAACCTCATACCAGATGATCAGTTGAGCTTATTCGATTTC
>JAFZMA010000046.1 GCA_017551215.1 Bacteroidales bacterium
GACAGCGGGGCCTTGTACAGGGCCGTCACGTATTTTGCCTATACCAACGGCTTTATAGACGACAGCGGGAACATAGACAAGGATAGTCTGCAGAAAGTGCTGCCTAAGGTGGAGATTACTTTCCGCACCAACAAGAAGGGAGACAGCCAGACATTCCTCAACGGCGCAAACATAGAAAAGCAGATACGACAGTCTACCGTGTCCAGCCACGTGAGCCCAATCGCCGAGATTCCTTTTGTGAGGGATTTTGTAAACGTGATGCTCAGACGGATGGGAGAGGACAAGGGTCTGGTTATGGACGGAAGGGATATAGGCACCGCGGTCTTCCCTCACGCCGAACTCAAGATATTCATGACTGCCAGCGAGCAGGTCAGGGCCATGCGCCGCTTCAAGGAGCTGCAGGCCAAGGGAGAGAAAGACACGTTCGAGAGCGTACTTGAGAATCTGAAGAAGAGAGATTACATAGATTCCCACAGGGAGAAGGATCCTCTGACCAAGGCCAAGGATGCCATTGAACTGGACAACAGCAGCATGAGCCTGGAAGACGAGATTGAGTGGCTGAACGGAATTCTGCTTCCGAACTTCAATCTCAAGGTGGAATTGTCCGAATAGTCTTTGACAGCAAGAATTTGATATGAAGATACTTATTATAGATGACGAGAAGAGCATACGCCTGGCCCTGAAGGATATCCTTGAGGACGAGGGGTATGAGGTTTCTTTGGCCGAGGACGGAAAGAAAGGTCTGGAGATGGCTCTGGCAGAGCGTTTCGACGTTATTTTCTGCGATATCAAAATGCCGGGTATGGATGGCATAGAGGTGCTGGAGAAGATGACTGCGGAAGGAGTGGAGAGCGCCATAGTCATGATTTCCGGGCACGGAGACATAGACACGGCTGTAAAGTGCATAAAGTGCGGGGCTTACGATTTTGTTTCCAAGCCGCTGGATTTGAACAGGGTGCTGATTACCGTAAAGAACGCTACAGACCATACGGAGGTTGTAAGGGAGAACAAGACGCTCAAGAAAAAAGTTGCGGCGTCTTCTTCCGTTCAGGAGATAGTGGGGCAGTCCAAGGCCATCATGCAGGTCAAGGACATGATAGACCGCGTGGCCCCTACAGACGCAAGAGTTCTTGTGACCGGTTCCAACGGAACGGGCAAGGAACTGGTTGCCAGGTGGCTGCACGAGAAAAGCAACCGCGCCAAGATGCCTTTCATAGAGGTTAACTGCGCCGCAATTCCGAGCGAGCTCATAGAGAGCGAACTCTTTGGCCACGAGAAGGGAAGTTTTACCTCGGCGATAAAACAGCATAAGGGAAAGTTTGAGCAGGCAGATGGCGGAACCCTCTTCCTGGACGAGATTGGAGACATGAGTCTTTCCGCACAGGCCAAGGTGCTGAGAGTGCTTCAGGAAAACAAGCTTACCAGAGTGGGCAGCGACAAGGACATCAACGTGAATGTCAGAGTGATAGCCGCTACAAACAAGAATATCCCGGAAGAAATAGAGAAAGGGAATTTCAGGGAAGACCTCTACCATCGCCTAAGCGTGATTGTAATCAGGGTTCCGGCCCTTTCAGAGAGGAAAGAAGATATTCCGCTTTTGGTGGAGCATTTTATTTCTGAGATTTCCGGAGAAAGCGGAATGGGCCAGAGGGGCATAAACAAGGATGCTCTGGACGAACTTAAAAAGCATTCATGGACGGGTAATATCCGTGAGCTCAGAAATGTTGTGGAGCGCCTGATGATTCTGGGCGGCAATCCTATCACCAAGGCAGACGTTGTTGCCTTTGCGTCTCCTATGTTCAGATAGAGGAGCGTTCTATTCTAATCCTCAGGATTTGAGGCGTATCCGGATTGGTCCTGACAAGAAGGACAACTCTCAGGTTTTCGGAACCGGTATTCAGAGTGCCGATGGCGTATTTCATCGGCGGATTTCCGCTTTTGTGTATGATGGAGAATGACTTTGGAGTGTACTGGGAGAAGAAGTTCTTCATGATCTGTGTTGCCTGGATGCGGGAACATTCAGTTGAGGTTCCGAATATCTCGATTTCCAGATTCTTGGCAAACCAGGCGGATAGGCGCTCTGCATCTCCCTTCTGGATGTACTTGGCTATAGGGATGAAAACATCTCCTCCGGAGTTCTGGGCTTCTGTCCTGTGGGCAAACGTCAAAACAAGCAGCACCGCTGTAAGCAGAGCCGCAACCTTTACCTTCAAAGGAAAGAAACCTCCTCTTGTCATCTTTAGGATAGTGTCTGAATCGCTGAAAAAACCACAAAAATCAAGCCATTTTTGGCTAAATAGTGTTAAATTTGCAAGAAGGCATTTTGAAAATGAAGATCAGGCTCATTTGTGTAGGGAAGACGGATTTCTCCTTTGTGGAAGAGGGAGTGAGCCTTTATGCTTCCAGGCTGAAGCATTACTGCCGGTTCGAGGAGACCTATATTCCGGCATTGAAAGGGGCTTCATCGCTGAGCCGCCAGCAGATTAAGGACAGGGAGGGGGAGCTGATTCTCAAGGAGCTGGGAGTGCAGAAGGGCAAGGCTCCGGGCAAGAAGGTGGTGCTGCTGGACGAGAGGGGAGACAGTCTGGGCTCCGAGGCATGGGCTGCCAGGCTGGAGAAAGAGGCGGACAGGGATCTGTGCTTTGTGATAGGCGGGGCATACGGTTTTTCCCAGGCGGTGTACGATGTGGCGGATTCCATGCTCTCCCTTTCCAAAATGACTTTTTCTCACCAGATAGTGAGGCTGATTTTTATGGAACAGCTCTATAGGGCTATGACTATTATAAAGGGAGAGCCGTACCATCACGCATAGGGGATAATGAAGGAGGTATTCGGATACATAAAACGCAATCTTCTGCCACTGGCTATTCTGGGAGTGGCGGTGTGCCTGGTTTTGAGTTTCCTCCAGAAGGGTGGAGGAGGTGATCTTGCGTCCGAGGCCCGCCGTCTCCAGGACAATCTCCGGAAGAGAGAAGCCGTTTTGGATGACTATGCCTATCAGGCTTTGGAGCAGCCGGCGGACAAGTGGCTGGAAATCAAGGGGCTTCCTAAAGACATGGTCATTTACCGCTACCGCTCGGATACTCTCCAGAGTTGGGTTCACCAGTTTCCTCTTGCCAATGACGACCTGCGAGAAAGTTCCATTTATCAGATATTCCGTTCCGAGCATTATTTGGAGGGGCAGAGCCGTTTCCTGTTCCCGTTCTCCTATCTTTCCGGAAAAGAACAGTATGTGAACGTTGGAAGCGGCTGGTATGTTATCAAGAGTTATGTCAAGGACGATGTAAGGGTGATTGCCGGATTGCTTGTCAAGACAGACAAGAAGGTGGCAGATGCACTGGGGATGAGCGTATTCAATCCGGCTTTGGAAATTCCGGAAGATATGGATATCCAGCCTGTTACCTTTGAGAGCTGCGGAGAGGAAATCCTTGGTGGAGACAACGAACTCCTGTTTATTCTGCAGAGGGACGTTACCGTGGGAAAGGTTTCCGCCGTTAGTCCTTTCACCTGGATAGCCCTGGTTCTTGCCACCCTGGCTCTGTTCCTTTATCTGCACCGCCGCCGAAGCCTGGGAAGGCTGGCTGTCTATCTGGCTGGTCTTACGGTTCTTTGGGTTATCAGTTTCCGCCTTGCGGGAAGAAGCGCCTATACATCATCCTTCTTCTCTCCTACGGTTTATGCGGATTCGGGGCTGTTCTCCTCTATAGGGAACCTGCTTCTCAACAACCTGTACGTGAGCCTTCTGGTTCTGGGTTTCTACATGCTCAGAGCCTATTACATAAACACTCTCCGCCACCGTACGGGCTGGAAGAAATGGGTTGGAATCGTTCTGCTTTGCGCAATTCCGGTTGTGCTGTGCCTTTACATCAATTATACGCTCAGGAGCCTTGTGGCAAATTCCTCCATCAACATGGAGCTTTTCAAGGTGACTGAAATAAGCCTGAATACGGTTCTCTGTTACCTGTCTTACGCGCTTCTGTTCCTGATGCTGATGTTCAGCCTGCAGCTTATCGCATCGCTGAGGAAAACCAGCAGGCAGAGAAGTCTTCTGTCTATCCGCAACACCCTGATTTTTGCCATATTGATTTCCCTTTACACTCTGCTGACAGTTACATCGCTGAGTTCCAGAAAAGAGAAGGAGTGGAGCAGGCTTATGGCAAACCGTATTTCTGTGGAGAGGGATATGGGGCTTGAGCTGGAGCTCAGGGAGGTGGAGCAGAAACTGTGGAACGACCCGATTTCCACTGTTTTGCTGTCTGCCCCGCAGGAAAATCTTCCTATGCTGGAGATGAGGTTCAGCGAACTTTACTTCCAGTCTATCAAGCAGAAGTATGTGATTAACCTTTCTGTCTGCCGTCCGAGCGAATCCATACAGATAGGGCAGGTTGTTGTCAACTGCCTGGAGTATTACAAGGCAAAGATGACCCAGTACGATGCCGTTCCAATTGCGGACGGGAGCTCGTTCTACTATCTGAGCAACTTCAACGGGCAGGTGGGCTATCTGGGTATGTTCCCGTATCTTACGGAGAACGGGGACGTGAACCTTTTCATAGAGATTACGGCAAGATACGAGGAGGGGAAGGCCGGCTATCCGGACAGTTTCTCGGATTATCAGCCGGACGATTTTAACATGCCTCAGCTATACTCGTACGCCAGGTATCACGACGGGCGTCTGGTGCTTTTCCGCGGAAGGTATGATTATCCGATGTACGAGAAAGAGTTTGACAAGCCAACTACGCTCAAGGATGGATATGTTCATATAGTGAATAAGGTTACGGACCATAACACGGTGGTTATCAGCCGCCAGGAACTTAACCTCTTCCCTTACATAGTATCACTTTCCTATCTGGTGCTGTTCTTCCTTCTGTTCTTCCTGGCTGTAATCAGGATACGCAAGGCGAGAAGACGCGCCGCCGCGGCTCTCAAGCGTACCCACAAGTCCTGGGGCAGAAGACTGAACTTCCTTATTTCCATTGTGGTTACAGCGTCTTTGCTTGCCGCTACAGTTGGAAGCGTGTGGTACAGCGTAAGCTATTACAAGCAGAACAGCCGTATGCAGATGGAGGAGAAAAACCAGACCGTGGGCAAGACACTGTCCTCGTATTTCACGTATGTTCAGGATTATACGGATGTCAACTCCTCCGAGCTGGTGAGCGTTATGGACCGTCTGGCAAACGACACTCATTCGGATATCAACCTTTATGATCCGTCGGGAAAAATCATCCGTTCCACCAAGATGGACCTGTTCCAGAAATTCATTCTGTCTTCAAGGATGAACCCGAAGGCATACCATGATGTGGTGGTGGGTCAGAAAAGCCAGATATTCAACAAGGAGAGGATAGGGGCCTACAGTTACTATTCCCTTTATTCACCGATATATAACCATAACGGAAAACTTGTAGCCATTGCAGATATCCCGTATTTCACAAAGGGAGGAGACTTGAACGGAGATCTTTCATACGTTGTGGCCACTATCATAAACATCAGTATCCTTCTGTTTATCATTGCGTTGTTCCTGTCCAGGCTGCTGTTCTCAAGGGTCACGAAGCCGCTTACAGACCTTAGCAACAAGATGAAGTCCATGGATGTTTCCAGTGCGCCGGAACATCTCAGTTACAAGAGCAACGACGAGCTTGGTCTTCTGGTGGATGCCTACAACAAGATGGTGGACGATGTGGCTGAGAGTACGCGCAAAATGGCTATTGCGGAAAGGGAGAAAGCCTGGAGCGACATGGCCCGCAGGATAGCCCACGAGATAAAGAATCCTCTGACTCCTATGAAGCTCAGTATTCAGCGCATAATGATGCTCAAGCAGAGGAACGCTCCGGGATGGGAAGACAAGCTGGATGCAATCTCTTCATCCATACTGGAGCAGATAGAGATCCTGTCCAACACAGCAAGCGAATTCTCCAGCTACGCCAAGTTCTATGTGGAGGAGATTTCCGTATTCAATCTTTATGAAGTAATCAGGGAACAGAAAGACATGTTCGACAACCACGAGAACATCAGGATTTCTTTCAGCTATGATTCCGAGAAATGCTGGGTAAAGGCCCGCCGCGGACAGGTTGTGAGAGTTCTTGTTAACCTGATTTCCAATTCTATACAGGAACTGGGCAATTCGGAGGATAAGGGCTTTATAAGCCTGAATCTTGTGGTAGAACCGGATGTTTACAAGGTGAGCGTAGACGATAACGGCAATGGAGTAAGCGGAGAAAATCTGGAGAAGCTTTTCCAGCCGAACTTTACCACAAAGAGCAGCGGCAACGGACTCGGCCTGGCCATTTCCAAGAGCATAATCGAGCAGAGCGGAGGACAAATATGGTACGGCAAGAGCGAGTTGGGCGGAGCTTCATTCTCCTTTACGCTTCCTATTTACAAACCTACTCCTGAAGAGGAGAAAATCGCTGAGGAAAACAACAAACAATAATATACTATGGCAAAATATAATTTCGACAGGGAAATCAACCGCAAAGGGACTGATTGCATCAAATGGGATATGACCCGGCAGATTTGGGGGCGCACGGATCTTCTGCCCATGTGGATTGCAGATATGGATTTTCCAACTCCAAAATTCTTTACGGACGCTCTCATAAAGAGAGTGGATGGCGGCGCATTGGGATACGGCTGCCGTCCCCAGAAGTGGTATAACGCTATAATAGCTTGGTTCAAGGAGCGTTACAACTGGGCAATAACTCAAGACCAGATAGGGTTTGTTCCCGGAATCGTGGTTGGTATTGCCCATGCGCTGAGATGCTTTACCAAGCCGGGAGACAAGGTGCTGATATTTCCTCCGGTATATTTCCCGTTTGCCAATCAGATAGCATACGCAAGATGCAAACAGGTAGACTGTCCTCTCATTATCACGGAAAAGAACGGGGCGGAAACCTTTGAAATAGACTGGTCTCTTCTGGAAAAGAAAATCAAGGGCTGCAAGGCCATGATTCTCTGCAATCCCCACAACCCGGGAGGAAGAGTCTGGACAAGGGCGGAACTGCAGAAAATAGCCCGTATCTGCCTTGAGAATAAAGTGTTTGTCATCAGCGACGAGATTCATTGCGACTTGTCTTTCAAGGGCCACATACCTTTTGCCACCGTAAACGCAAAACAGGCCCTCAACACCATCACTTTCCATGCCCCGAGCAAGACCTTCAACTGCGCGGGAGTGGGTGCCAGCGAATGGGTGGCAACAAGCAAGGAAATGCACGACAGGTTTGCCGCATATCTCCGTGGCGGAGAGTTTGATGCAGGCCACTACGATTCCTTCATGCCTTCCTCCATTTTCTATTCATCTAAAGGCAGGGAATGGCTTTCTCAGGCAATGGCCTATCTCAAGGGCAATATAGATTATGTAGAGGCTTTCCTCCGCGATAATTTTACAGCCCAGACCATAGAGCTCAGCGGCAAGGTAATCCGCACGGAGAATGAAGAATATGCAGAGGCCAAGATTGGAAACAAGCAGCTGATCAAGATGATTAGGCCGGAGGCATCCTTCCTTATCTTCCTGGATTTCAGAAATCTTGGCCTGAGCCAGAAAGAACTTGTGGACTTTGTGGTGGACAAGGCTCATCTGGCCCTCAACGACGGTGCAATGTTTGGAGCCGGAGGAGATGGTTTCATGCGTTTGAACATAGGCTGTCCGAGAAAGACTCTTGAAAGGGCGATGAATCAGCTCAAGGCCGCCTTCTTCAGGAAATACAAGTTGTAGGAAATTTGCTATATTTGCATCCCGTTTCGGAAAGGAATGGGTATCGGGATGTGGCGCAGTTGGCTAGCGCACTACGTTCGGGACGTAGGGGTCGTCCGTTCGAGCCGGATCATCCCGACAGAAGAAAAGCAGGCAAATGCCTGCTTTTCTTCATAAAAGGGGCTTACTTTGCAGTAAGCCCCTTTTTTGTCGGGATGATCTGTTTAACCCCCGCCTTCGGCACCCCCTGTAGGGGGTATACGGCCCTCCGGGCCGGCCGCTGTGCGGCTTGCTATCCCGTACGAGGTTATTCGTATGGGGTTAGCATACGGGTTTTAGTACCCTGGGTTCTGGATGAGAACGTCCTTTCCGGTTGCGTTGATTTCATCCAAGTCGATAGGAAGGATGCAACGGAAGAATGTCCTGTCAATGGAAGAAGCCCTGTTAGGGTGAGGAAGCTCTCCTTCTCCACCGGCAATGATATCGTTGAACTCGATAGTCTGGTTGTTACGGATTCTGTCCCAGAATCTGAGACCTTCTCCGTAGCACTCCTTGCTCTTCTCGTTGAGAATCCAGTCAAGGGTTACAGTAGCGCTTGTAGGCTCTGCCAGACCAGGAGATCTCTTGGATATCTCCTTAAGGTAATTGGCGGCGGAAGTCTTGTCGTTGTTATGGAACGCTGCCTCTGCTGCAATCAGATAAATCTCTGAAAGTCTGCAGAGTTTAACGTTTACAGCGGAAGGAGCAGCTTTGCCGTCTCCCTTTCTTGCCAGACCTCCTACATACTTGTAGCAGGAACCGAGTCTTCCAGGAACCTTTCCGGCATCGGCAAGTTCATCCTCGTCCATAACACCCCAGCGGATATCCGTAGGGTCTTCGTTCATCCTGTCCAGCCAGAAGTCGCTGGCTACAAAGTATCCGGTTGCCCTGGTGTTTACAGGGTCTCCGCTTCTTACCATCATGATTCCGAGAGAACCTACTCCAAGGTCTGCCTCCTCGTCGTTGACAGCAAATTCAATGATGGACTCGTCTCCCCACTGCTTTGCCCAGGAACCAACCCAGTTAGCGTTTGTGTACAGCTTGTAAGGACCGTCCATAATCTCCTTGCAGAGAGTGAGGGCTGTGCTCCACTGCTGCATGTGCATAGCCATCCTCGCCTGGATTGCAAGGTTTCCGTAGTAATTGATGAAGCCGTTCTTCTTGCTCTTGCCGATGGTCTTGGCACCGGTAGTCAAGTCTGAAAGAGCCTGAGTGTAAACTTCCTCTACAGTGCTGCGGGGAATCCTTGCGGTAGAGTTGAGCTCGAGCACGATAGGAACTGCAAGAGCGGTCTTGTCGTAAGCATAGTCTCTTCCGTAGAGTC
>JAFZMA010000047.1 GCA_017551215.1 Bacteroidales bacterium
GCCACTCAGATGGCGTAGGTATGTGCTTCTTTTCTGTCTTTTCCGAAGAGGCTTCCTTCTCTGCCATGGCGGCAAGATTCACCTTTGTCGAAATGTCCATATATTTTCCCATCAGTCCTGCTTCCTGGAAATTAGGGAAGAAAGTTGCCGGGTCATTCTGTGTCTCTCCGAAAGCCATCATTTCTTTCTTGAGATCCTCAATCTCCTGCTTGATGGAGGCATCGTTGGTTTTCAAAGTGTCCAGACCGTCTATATATCCCTGGAGCATCATCTGTATAGTAGCGTCCAAATTATTCGATATCTATAAGTTTATACTTGCCGTCCGGGGTGTCTGGGGATAGCCTCACGCATGGCGGCTTGACTCCTTGGCTATACCAGTGTTTGCATTCTTCTTTGAGCGTGTCACGCTTTTCCCATAGTTCAGAAATCTGATCCTTGCTGGCCTCCGTGCTCCATTGAATGGCGTCCAGACGACCGGTTGCAATGGCCTTGCATATTGTATCCGTGAATTCCTTGTAATATTCGTCGCTGCAGTCAATCAGAGCTCTGAACTTAGGCATTGCGGCAAGTGTGGCAAAGTCGGAACTTGGTTTTGAGAGCATTTTAAGGTCCTCAGCGATTTTAGTTACGGCTCTATCAGGCTCGTTCCTTGCGTCATCATACTCCATAAAGTCCACAAATAGACGGTGAAAGCCTTCAATGGTCTTGAGCCAACCGTTTTTCTTGGACTGGAGGTCTATCCATAAGCCACTGTGTGTAAAGGTGTAATAAGGATCCGCCTTGATTTTCTGGATAATATCGTCGCAGAACTCTGCAACGTCTGTCCAACCCATCTCCTGGGCTGCCTGCTTGTTTGCAAACACGCGGTCCATGGCTACTGCGGCGGCACCGCCGGTATAAAGTCCGTTATGCTTGGATTTCTCTTCCGCTTCCTCGTTTGAGGAACATTCGTTGAGAAGGTCCAGCCATTTCTTATAATACTCTGCCTGATATGGGGTTCTCTGGCAGTTTCCGAATCTCTGGACATAGAGTCCGTAGAGTTCCTTTGTGGTTTTTGTATCGCTCATTCCGTTATATTTTCTGCTAAGATAGTCTTTTTACAGAAAATAATAAAGACAAAAAATGTGTAAATTCGTATCGGTGTTTGAAATAAACGTGATTATGAAGAAAATACTGACTCTTGCCTCAGCGATGCTCATAGTAATGGCTGCATCTGCACAGACGGAAAAGACTTTTACAACCGTCAAGGAAATCCCGATTACCAGTGTGAAAAACCAGTTCCGCAGCGGTACCTGCTGGGACTTTGCAACACTGGGATTCTTTGAGAGCGAGATTCTTAGAAAGACTGGAAAGATATACGACCTCTGCGAGATGTTTGTGGTAAACAAGGACTACATGGACTGCGCCACACACTATGTAAGGATGCATGGCTACAGCCAGATTTCCGAGGGCGGTTCATGTGACGATGTGCTGGACGTAATCCGTAAACACGGCATTTGCCCAGAGGATGCTATGCCAGCACCGGGCTCATTGACAGGGGATTCTCTGGCTAATTTCAAAGTTTTCTTCCCGGAGCTTGAGAACAAGGTCAGAAGCATTCTTAAGTACAGCGCAAAAGAGCC